>NZ_DJDN01000027.1:89881-130418 GCF_002431095.1 Pantoea sp. UBA5923
GCCTGGAAGTTGCGGCCGTCGACCACCAGCTTCGCTCCTTCCTGCTCGCCCTTGTCGATATAGCCCAGCACTTTTTTCTGATGCGCGGCGGAGACAACCGGCCCCATCTCATTCTCTTCTGCGCCCTGCTTGATGCCAGGTCCGACGCGCAGCGCTTTGATCAGCGGCGTCAGGCGAGCAATCAGCTTGTCGGCGGTATCGTCGCCGACCGCGACCACGACCGGCAGCGCCATGCAGCGTTCGCCAGCGGAGCCAAAGGCGCCGCCCATAATGGCATTCACCGTCGCGTCGAGATCGGCGTCCGGCATGACGATAGCGTGGTTCTTCGCCGCGCCGAATGCCTGCACGCGTTTGCCGTGGGCGCTGGCGGTTTTATAGATGTGCTCAGCGACGCCGGAAGAGCCAACGAAGCTCACCGCCGCGATGCGCGGATCTTTATAGAGCTGCTCGGCGTCTTCGTTGGAAGAGTGCACCACGTTAAACACGCCGTCCGGCAGGCCTGCTTCTTTCAGCAGCTCCGCCATACGCACCGCTGCGGAAGGATCGAGCGCAGGCGGCTTAAGCACAAAGGTGTTACCGCAGGCCAGCGCGATCGGGAACATCCACAGCGGCACCATTGCCGGGAAGTTAAACGGGGTAATACCCGCAACCACTCCCACCGGCTGCATCAGCGAGTAGCTGTCAACGCCTGTGCCTACGTTTGCCGAGTATTCGCCCTTAATCAGATGCGGAATGCCGCAGGCGAACTCTACCACTTCAAGCCCGCGCGTCAGCTCGCCCTGCGCATCCGACCACACTTTGCCGTGTTCAGAGACAATCAGTTCAGCCAGCTCGTCGCGGTGCTGCTCCATCAGCGCCTTGAAGTTAAACAAAACGCGCGCGCGGCGCAGCGGCGAAGTTTTCGACCAGGCGGGGAAGGCGTCATGCGCCACTTTAATCGCTTCGGCGACTTCTGCGCCGGTGCTCTGCGTTAACTCGCGCACCACTTTGCCGGTCGCCGGGTCATAAACAGGGATGGTTTCGTTGCTGGCGCTGTAGGTAATCTGACCGCCAATGAAGTTTCCTGTGATATTCATTTCATAGCCTCTTAAGATGTGTGAGTTCCCTGCAGAGTCTTAGCGTGACGCCACGCCGCCTGACCAGGCAAAACCGAAAGCATGCTAAGAAGCTATTACAGTGAAATAAATTTTTCAAATAAAACTTTTTGGGAAATTCCCTTTTAGCGGCATAGATCGCATTTTCTCGACCGACGCCAAAAACCGTGTGCTGACAGGGCGTAGCGCCCTGATTAAACTCCCCTTAACAGCCAGTTTTTCATCATCAATGCAGCGCTAAACAGGCGCAGCAACGGCGGAAAATGAAATTATTGAGAGGCAGATCTCAACCTTTAAATTTCATAATTCACTATTCATGAAATAAATGTTTTCTTTGGCCCCAGCCTATTTATCTTTCCTCTTGCAACACTACAGGAGCTGCAGCATGGCCATCGACCCCACCCGTTTCTGTATTAACCGTAAAATTGCGCCAACCCTTTCTCTGGAGGCGTTTTTCCAGCTGGTTCAACGCCTGGGCCTGAATAAAGTAGAACTGCGTAACGACATGCCGAGCGGCAAGGTGTGCGACGATCTGACTTATGAGCAGACGCGCGCCCTGTTAACGAAGTACAACATCGAAGTGATTACCATTAACGCGATTTATCCCTTTAACCGCGTGGATGAGGCGCTGCTGGCGAAAACCGACGCGCTGCTGCAGGACGCGCAGGCGATCGGCGCGAAGGCGCTGGTCATGTGCCCGCTGAACGAAGGCGTCAACATTGCGCCGGACGACACGCTGGCGGCGCTTCGCACGCTTGCGCCGCGTTTTGCGCAGCATGGCGTCCAGGGACTGGTGGAGCCGCTGGGCTTCCCGGTCAGCTCTCTGCGCTCGGCGGTGCAGGCGCAGCAGCTTATCCGCGACGCCCAGGCGCCCTTTAAGCTGGTCATCGACACCTTCCACCATCATCTGTATGAGAAGGCCGAACAGGAGTTTCCGGCGGAGATCGATGTCAACATGATTGGCCTGGTGCATCTCTCCGGCGTGGAAGATACGCGCCCCACCGCAGAACTGACCGACGAAGAGCGCATTATGCTGAGCGACCGCGACGTGCTGAACAGCGTGGCGCAGGTGAAACGACTGGAGATGCTTGGCTACAAGGGCATCTACGCCTTCGAGCCGTTCTCGTCTGAACTTAACAGCTGGACGCCTGCTGAAATTGAGCGCCAGATTCGCCACAGTATTGAACTACTGCAGGCCTGAATGTCACGCGGCGGGCCATTACCCGCCGCGTCGCCCTACCCTTATCTGTGTCTCGGACACGTTTTGGCCTCGGTCGGAGGCCGTTTTTTTAATTCTCTTTCGCTTCTGCCGATCTCTCCGGCAACCGTTTTGTCAGCCGCAGCGTGCAGAACAGCCCCAGACAGACCAGCAGCGCCGTCAGCAGATAGACCAGCGGCACCCCGGCAAAACTCATGATAAATCCCGCTACCGGCCCGGTAATCCCCAGCGCTAAATCCATAAAAGCGGTATAGGTCGCCAGCGCGCTGCCCTGATTCGCCTGCGGCACCGCTTTCACCGCGACCACGCCGAGCGCCGGGAAGACCAGCGAGAAACCGGCCCCGGTCAGTAGCGCGCCGGTTTTCGCCATCCAGGGATCGAATGCGCCCGCCACCAGAAACAGACCGACCGCCTCTACCGCCAGACAGGCGCTGGCGACGTGCAGCCCGCCGAGGCGGTTGATCGCGTTGGGGAACAGCAGACGCGTGCCGACAAAGGCCGCGCTAAACAGCGTCAGCGCGAAAGCCGCGCCGTCCCACCCTTTCGCCTGATAAAACAGGGTAATAAAGGTGGCGATCACGCCAAATCCCGCCGATCCCATTGCCAGAATCAGACCGAAGCCGTAAATCTTGCCGAGCACATCGCGGAACGGCAGCGGACGCGCGCGGCTGCCCTTCACCGCCGGGCGCGGCAGCGCCAGCGCTATCGCCAGCGCACAGATAGCGATAATCACCACGGAGAGCAGCAGCAGGCCGCCGTGACGATAGATGATGACGCCAAGCGGCGCGCCCAGCGCCATCGCGCCGTAGGTGCAGATGCCGTTCCATGAGATAACGCGGCCGATATGCAGCGAGCCGACGCGCGCGACGCCCCACAGCGAGGTGCCGGTACCGGTAAAGCTCTGTCCGACGCCGAGAATAACGCGCCCGATGCAAAGCAGCGCCAGGCTGGCGATCGGCGCTACCGCAAGCCAGGTCGCCAGCAGGTAGCAGAGCCCGCTGAGCAGCACCCCCGCCAGCCCCAGCACCACCACGCGCTTAGGCCCCCAGATATCGGCGTAGCGCCCGGCATGGGGGCGGCTCAGCAGCGTCGCCAGGTACTGCAGGCTGATCACCACCCCCGCCCAGAAGGCGCTGTAGCCGAGCTGGTCATGCACCAAACCTGGCAGCACCGCCAGCTGCAGGCCGATGGTGAGATAGCTGGCGAAGTTGTAGATCACGATAGAGATAATCAGAAGGGTTAATCCGACGCCCTTATGAGCAGGTTCCGCTGCGGGTTGATCTGGCATGACAAAGTGCGCTCGTGGTTGACTGAGTTTTATCTACAGCTTGCCACCATCAGCGGAATATTTCGAGCCGCCGCCGCGCCAGGAGGGCGGTTTTAGTCATCGGGTCGTCATAATCGCCGCCTACACTCGCGCCATAAGTCCCAAAGAGGATAACAATCTGATGACGCTCCTGAGTTTTCAGGCGCGCCTGAGCTTCGTCCAGCCCCCGCGCCCGCGCGGAGGTGGCCGATGACGCGCGCTTCCCTGCCTGTCTCTGTAAAAGCGGTCAGCTGGTCCATCAGTCGCCAGCCGGTCCTGCACAACCTGTCTTTTGATATCGCTGCTGGCGAAACCCTGGCCCTGCTCGGCCCGTCCGGCTGCGGCAAAAGCACCCTGCTGAAACTGCTGGCTGGCCTGAATCAGCCCGAAAGCGGCGAAATCTGGATCGGCGATCGCTGCGTCGCCAGCGCCCGCCATTCGCTGCCGCCCGAAGCGCGCCAGCTCGGCATGGTGTTTCAGGATTACGCGCTCTGGCCACATATGAGCGTCGGTGAGAACGTCGCCTTCCCGCTGCGCATGCGCGGCGTGGGGAAAAAGCCGCGCGAAGAGCAGGCCCGCGCCATGCTGGCGCGCGTCGGTCTTGAGGGTTTCGCGGCGCGTAAGCCTGCCGCGCTCTCCGGCGGGCAGCAGCAGCGCGTGGCACTGGCGCGCGCGCTGGTGGCCGAACCGGCCATTCTGCTGTTTGACGAACCGCTTTCCAACCTCGACCGCGACCTGCGAGAAACGCTGGTGCACAGCATGAAGGCGCTGCTGCGCCAGTCCGGCACCACCGCCGTCTACGTAACCCATGACCGCGACGAGGCGGAGATTATTGCCGATCGCACCCTTCATCTGGCGCGGGGCCAGATTGTGTCCATTACCCAATCCTCAGGGGAACCCTATGTCTTTTCTCAAGCCCGTTAAAACAGGAGCGATGTTAACGATGCTGCTGACCTCTGTCGCAATGATGAGTGACGCCCATGCGCTGACGGTGTACACCGCTGGCCCCGGCTCGCTGGCGAAAAGCCTGGCAGCCGGATTCGAAAAACAGACCGGCATTAAGGTAAATATCTTTCAGGCCACGACCGGCAAGGTTATGGCGCGGCTGGAGGCCGAGCAGGCCAGCCCGCAGGCCGACGTATTGATTTCCGCCTCATGGGATATCGCCGAAGATCTGCAACAGCGCGGCTGGCTGCAGCCCTATCAAAGCCCTAACGCCGCAAAGGTGCCGGACGCCTTTAAAACCAACGACTATGTGGCGCAGGGCATCTCTGCGCTCGGCATCGTATGGAATACCAAAAGCGGCACGCCGGAGCCGAAAAACTGGCAGGACCTCACCGGCCCGGCGTTCAAAGATAAGGTCACCACGCCGGATCCGGCGCTCTCTGGCGCATCGCTCGATCTGCTGGCTGGTTTGCAAAACAGCGAAGGCGAAAAAGCCTGGACGCTGTTTCAGCAGCTGAAAGAGAACGGCATGGTGGTCAGCGGGCCAAACGCGCAGGCGGTCACGCCGGTGCTGCAGGGCGCGAAGGCGGCGGTATTCGGCGCGGTGGACTATGTCACCTACAACAATATCGCCCAGGGCGAAGCGGTGAAGGTGATCTTCCCGGAAAGCGGCACCGTGGTCGCGCCGCGTCCGATGATGATCCTGAAAAGCAGCCAGCACGCCGACGACGCGAAGAAATTCATCGACTATGTGCTTTCTGATGAAGGCCAGCAGCAGGTGGCGAACGCCTGGCTGATGCCCGCGCGCACCGATATCAAGGCGCAGCGCCCGCTGATTACCGAGATCCGGCTGCTGCCAATGCCGCAGGAGAGCAAAGCCGATCGCGCGTCGATTCTGAAGCGCTTCGCGACGCTGTTCGGACAGTAAGATGTCGCGCGTTCTGAACAGCCTGATCCTGCTGGCGCTCGGCGTGCTGGTGGCGCTGCCGCTGCTGTTTATTGTGCTGCAGGCGATATTTCCGCAGCTGGGCGCCGGAAGCTGGCAGGACGCATTCAGCGCGCTGCCGCGCCTGTTTACCGACGACGCGCTGCTGCCGATGGGGTTCGGCACGCTGAAGGTGGGCCTGGGCGTAGCGCTGTGCAGCCTGATGATCGGGTTGCCGCTCGGCGCGCTGCGTGGCCTGTTTCGCCTGCCCGGTGGCGCGCTGTGGGATCTGCTGTTTCTGGTGCCCTTTCTTACGCCGCCCTATATCGCGGCGCTGAACTGGACGCTGGCGCTGCAGCGCAACGGCTATGTGCAGCAGCTTACCGGTCTCGATCTGGAGAGCCTGCTGTTCAGCGCCAGCGGCATCACGCTGGTGATGACGATCAATATCTTTCCGGTGGTCTATTTCGCCGTATCGCGCGCGCTGATGGCGAGCGGGCAGCGGCTGGCGCTGGTGGCACGCGTACACGGCGCGTCGGCATGGCGCGCCTTCTGGCACGTTACGCTGCCCCTGCTGCTGCCCGCGCTGGCGGGTAGCGCGCTGCTCGCCTTCACGCTGGCGATTGATGAATATGGCGTACCGGCGGCGCTTGGTGCCCGCGCTGGTATCACCCTGATGACGGTCGGCATTGAGCAGAAGCTGTCGGACTGGCCGATCGATTTACCCGGCGCGGCGCTGCTGTCGCTGCTGTTGAGTCTGGTCGCGCTGGCCGCCTGGTTCGCTCAGCGCCGTCTGACCGCTGCGCAGGATGTCGCCACTATTGGCGGCAAGCCCGCGACCAGCGAAGCGGTGAGCGCAGGCGTCTGGACCTTGCCGATAGTGCTGCTGTTTGCGCTTACGGCGCTGGTCGCCGTCGCGCTGCCGCTCTGCTCGATGACGCTGAGCGGCCTGCTCGATACCCTGTCGGGCGGCCTCAGCGGTGCGAATCTGACGCTGCGCCATTTCGCCGCGCTCTTTTCGCAGCAGGGCGATGCGCTGAGCGCCTTTTCTACCAGCATCGGGCTGGCGTTTGGCGCGGCGCTGCTGACCGGCGCGCTGGGTTTTCTGGTGGCGTGGCGCGTGGCGGAGGGCAAAAGCCGCGCGCTGGCGCTGCTGGATGGTCTGGCGCTGCTGCCTGCGGCGATCCCTGGCGTGGTCATCGGCGTCGGTCTGATCCTGCTGTGGAACCGCAGCTTCTGGCCGGTCTCGCCCTATAACACGCCAGCAATCCTGCTGCTCTCCTACTGCTGTCTGCTGCTGCCCTGGCCGGTGCGCTACGTCAGCAGCGCGCTGCGTCAGCTTGCGCCGACGCTGGAGCCAGCGGCGCGCGTACACGGTGCCTCGCGCCTTCAGGCGCTGCGTCTGGTAGTCTTTCCGCTGGTGTCGCCCAGCTTGCTGGCGGCGATGATGATGGTGTTCGCCGTCGCCTCGCGCGAGCTGGTGACCTCACTGCTGCTGGCACCTGCTGGCGTACAGACCGTCGCCCTGTTTATCTGGCGTCAGTTCGAACAAGGCTCGGTGGGACAAGGCATGGCGATGGCGACGTTGACGCTGGTCGCCACGCTGGCGCTGATGCTGGGCGCGACGGCGCTGCTGCAGCGCAGTAAAAAAGTCTGATTATCGTTACGCTTTCATAGCAGAATCAGGCGTTTAATTGCCGTTCAGCTACACTACTCTCTGCGGTCTGGCTTTTCTGGAGAGGGAATGAGCGAACAACAGCAGGAAAAAGTAGGACAAAGCATTCTGATTAAGCTGGCGATGCTGGTGATTATTCTCGCCGGGATCCGCGCCGCGTCCGAAATTATGGTGCCCTTTTTACTGGCCGCCTTTTTCGCCATCGTACTGAATCCTATCGTCACCTTTTTAATGCGGCGCGGATGGCGGCGCGGGCTGGCGATCACGGTAGTGATTACGGTGATATTTATCGTTATTTTGCTGCTGGTGGCGGTGCTCGCCAGCTCGGTAAGCGAATTCTCCGATATCTATCCGCAGCTGCGCACCACTATGGAGAGGAAGATGAGCGTGGTGCAGCATCTGGCGGCGGGCATCGGCATTCACGTCTCAACCACGACGCTGGTGCAGCGCTTTGATCCCAATATGCTGATGTCGTTCGCCACCGTCGCGCTGACGCAGTTCTCCGGCATGATGAGCAACTTCGTACTGCTGATCCTGACGGTGGTGTTTATGCTGTTTGAAGTGCGTCACCTGCCCTACAAAATGCGCAATGCCCTGACCAATCCGCAGATCCGCATCGCCGGGCTGCACAGGGCGCTGAAAGGCGTAACCCACTATCTGGCGCTGAAGACGTTGATCAGCCTGATTACCGGCGTGTCGGTGTGGGGCAGCCTGTTTCTGCTCGATGTTAAGTTCGCGCTGCTGTGGGGCGTAGTCGCTTTTATTCTTAACTACATTCCCAATATCGGCCCGATTATCGCCGGCATTCCGCCCGTATTACAGGCGCTGCTGCTTAACAGCCCCTACGACGCGATGCTGGTGGCGGCGCTGTTTATCGCCATTCATATGGTGTTCGGCAATATGCTGGAGCCACGCGTAATGGGGCGCGGCCTGGGGCTGTCAACGCTGGTGGTGTTCCTTTCGCTGATTTTCTGGGGCTGGCTGCTGGGGCCGGTCGGCATGCTGCTTTCCGTACCGCTAACCAGCATTACCAAAATCC
This sequence comes from Pantoea sp. UBA5923, assembly GCF_002431095.1. Taxonomy (NCBI): domain Bacteria; kingdom Pseudomonadati; phylum Pseudomonadota; class Gammaproteobacteria; order Enterobacterales; family Erwiniaceae; genus Pantoea; species Pantoea sp. UBA5923. The sequence goes on from NZ_DJDN01000027.1 coordinate 98,085, forward strand.
TGATGGAAACGACCCCAGGCGGCAGCCGGCTGGCGATTATGCTCGGCGCGGGCCGCCCTAAACGCCATAAAATCTAACCCAGCAGCCGCTGCTGCACCTGCGCCAGATGGCTCTCCATCGCGGCGCGCGCGGCAGCGGCATCGCCCGCCTCTATCGCGGCGGCAATCTGCTGATGGTCGCGGTTCATCTCCTGGGTAAAGGCGTTGTCGGCAAAATGGCTCTCCAGCCGCCGGAAACGCGCGCTGTCGCGCTTGTTCCAGAGATACTCCATCAGGTCGCGCAGTACCTCGTTGCCGCTCATTTCGCTAATCAGCAGATGAAAGCGTTTATCCTGATCGAGAAACTCCGCGTCGTTGGCGTTGTAGCGCAGTAGCGTATCGGCCAGCGCGCGCAGCTGGTCGCGCTGCGCCGGGCTGCCGTTTCGCGCCGCCATCTCCGCCAGCATCCCTTCAAAAGCGAGACGCGCCTGTAACAGATCTTCCAGGCTGAAATCCGCCTCCGCCACGGAAGCAGTAGCCTGCGGCAGCGGCTGCATCACATAGACGCCATTGCCGGTGCGAATATCCACCCAGCCGGTCATTTCCAGCGCAATCAGCGCTTCACGCACCGAGGAGCGGCTGACGCCCAGCTGCTTCGCCAGCTCGCGCTCCGGCGGCAGCGCCGCGCCTGGGGCGAACTCGCCGCGTTTGATACTTTCCATTATCGCGTTAGCGATCTGGCGATAAAGACGTTCCGTTTTCAGCACAGGCAGCGCCATATTTTTTCTCCTGTCAGCAGCGGTGCAGCGTAGCACAAGCCGTGTGCCCTTTCCGACAGACGCAATTCACTGCGCTGCGATCGCGATCACGGCCTTTCCCGGCAGGGTAGCATACTCTTGGCCCAGCGGCCTGACCACTGGGCCAAATTTGCGACTAAGGAGTAAAAATGGAACATACATGGCGCTGGTACGGCCCCAACGATCCGGTTTCGTTAGACGATGCGCGTCAGGCAGGCGCGACCGGTATCGTTACCGCTTTGCACCATATTCCGAACGGCGAAGTCTGGCCGGTTGATGAGATTAAAGCGCGTCAGGCGCTGCTGGCTGAAAAGAATCTGGTCTGGTCGGTGGTAGAGAGCATCCCGGTGCACGAGGCGATCAAGACGCAGCGCGGCGACTATCAGCGCTATATCGCCAACTACCAGCAGTCGATACGCAACCTGGCGGCCTGCGGCATCGAGACGGTCTGCTACAACTTTATGCCGGTACTCGACTGGACGCGCACCGATCTCGCCTGGACGCTACCGGACGGCGCAAAAGCGCTGCGCTTTGATGCGGACGCTTTCGCCGCTTTCGAGCTGCATATTTTGCAGCGTCCCGGCGCAAAAGAGGATTATTCAGCGGCGGAACAAGAGACCGCCGCACGCTGCTTCGCCGCCATGAGCGACGATGACAAGGCATTGTTAACACGCAATATTATTGCTGGCCTGCCGGGCGCGGAAGAGGGCTATACGCTGGATCAGTTCCGCGCCCAGCTGGCGCAGTATGACGGCATCGACAAGGCGAAGCTGCGCGAACATATGGCGACATTCCTGCGCGCTATCGTGCCGGTCGCCGAAGAGGTCGGCATCAAGCTGGCGGTGCATCCGGACGATCCGCCGCGCCCTATTCTCGGCCTGCCGCGCATTATCTCCACCGAGGAGGATATGCAGTGGCTGAAGGAGACGGTGGACAGCCTGCATAACGGCTTCTGTTTCTGCACCGGCTCTTACGGCGTGCGCGCCGATAACAATCTGACGCAGATGGCGGAGCGGTTCGCAGACCGCATCAATTTCATCCACCTGCGCGCCACGCAGCGCGAAGCCAATCCCAACAGTTTCCATGAGGCGGCGCATCTGGCGGGCGATGTCGATATGGTTGGCGTGATCAGGGTGATTCTGGCGGAGGAGCAGCGCCGTCGGCGCGCGGGAGAGAAAGATGCCATTCCAATGCGTCCCGATCACGGCCATCAGATGCTCGACGATCTGCACAAGCGCACCAACCCAGGCTATTCGGCGATTGGCCGCCTGAAAGGGCTGGCGGAGCTGCGCGGCGTCGAGCTGGCGCTGCGCCAGACGCTGTTCAACGATCGGTAATATCAGTGACAGCAGCAGGCATGGCCGAAGGGCCAGCACAGAAATACAGAGCGCTGGCGTGATATGCGCACCTCAGGGATGAGATGCGCATCAATGTGCGCCAGGTGCCTGCTATTCGCGCCATCGCTTACCGGCGGAGCGTTCCAGCCAGCTTTTGGCCTCTCACTTACTCTGGAAACAGAGTGCGATCGGTAATCGCCGCCACGTCTACCCTGTTCGGCAAAATCTTCAGCTCGCTGAAGAGATCCGACACCTGCTGTACTTTCGCAATATCCTCTGGCGTCACGGCGCGAATGCCGTGAGAAATGCGCGCGGTAATTTTCTCCGCATCGGCGGGCGGCAGGCGCGTCAGCTGCGCATAAACCTGGTTGTAGGCCGCCTTGTGGGTCAGCGCCCATGCGCGCGCTTTCGCCAGCCGCTGGACAAAATCGGCGATCGCGGCACGCTTGCCGGGATCGTCCAGCGACTGCCGGGTAGCGGTCACGAAGGAGAGCGCTGTGGTCAACCCCGTACCGTCGCGCAGCAGGCGCGCACCATGCTGCTCAGCGATGCCGAGATAGGGATCAAAGGTCGCCCAGGCACCAATCTGCCCGGCGTTAAAGGCGGCGCTGGCGTCGGTCGGCAGCACAAAGCGCACCGGCACGCTGTCGCGTGGTACCTTCGCCTCTTCCAGCGCTTCATAGAGCAAATGCTGTGAAATGCTGCCGCGTGCCGACGATACCACTACCTCTTTGCCCGCCAGCTCCTTTACGCTGCGCACCGGCGAATCGGCGGGCACAATCAGCCCGTTTGCGCCCGCGTCGCCGACGTTGGTGGCGATGATTTTCAGCGGCACGCCGCCGGATGCCGCCATCAGCACCGGCAGATCGCCCGCATAAGAGGTATCGACCGCCCCGGCGCGCTGCGCTTCAAACAGCGGCGCCGCGCCCTGAAAATTAGCCCAGCGATAGTGATAGGGCGCATCTTTGAGTACGCCGGACGCCTCCACTAGCGAGCGCAAATTGCGCGCCTGATCGCCCAGCACCAGCGTCACTTCGCTGAGATCGGGCGCCGCCTGCGCCAGCGCGCTGGCGCCCAGCAGCAGCGCCGCCGCAAATACCTTGAGTCTGTTCATTGCCGCTCCTTACAGCGCGTTGCGGTTGAGCTGGCGAATATAGGCATCCCAGTGCAGCTGATACTTTTTGTTGCGGATGCTGTTATCAAACGCCTGCGCCGCCTTTTCCGCCACCGCGTCCGGCAGGATAATCAGCTCCGCGCCGCCTGACTGCGCGGCCAGCTGCGCCTGGCAGGCGCGCTCAAGATAGTAGAGGTTATAAAACGCCTCTTCGATGCTGCCGCCCGCCGTCAGCAGGCCGTGGTTGCGCAGGATCAGCGCGTTCAGGGAGCCGAGATCCGCTACGATGCGCTGCTGCTCGTCGAGATCGAGCGCGATCCCTTCGTAATCGTGATAGCCGACGCGACTGTGAAAACGCGTGCTGTGCTGGGAGATCATCAGCAGCCCCTGCTTTTGCGCCGACACGCCGATGCCCGCTGCCGTATGCGTATGCATAACCGCATGCGCATCCGGGCGGGCGCGATGGATGGCGCTGTGGATCACGAAGCCTGCCGGATTGATCCCCAGCCCGGTGGGATCGTCGATGACATTGCCGTCGATATCGATCTTGACCAGCGTTTCCGGCTGGATCTCGTCAAAGGTCTGCCCGTAAGCGTTAATCAGGAAGTGCGGCAGATCGCCCGGCACGCGCAGCGAAAAGTGGGTGTAGATATGATCGGTCCAGCGCAGCTTCGCCGCCAGATGATAGGCCTGCGCCAGCTTAACGCGCGCCTGCCATTCCGCATCGGAAAGGCGCTGTTGAAGGGAAGTTGATGCCAGGGTTGCCATACTCATATACGCCTCTTTTCCGCGATTCAGTGTGGCGTCATGGTGACACGGCATTTTTGCCGCTGGGAAATACCAAAAGCGGCAAAACATTGTCAATAAATGCAAAGCGCGGTCGATAATTGATCTGTATCACCTGCTCACCGGAGCAAAACGCTACCCTGCACGGCCTGAGGGCGTGCTATGCTGCGCTGATTAAATTTGCACCTCCTCACAGACGCATTCACATTCAGAGGAATTCGCGGTGCCGCCGTTAAAACGAAAACGCGACTACGCCAGAATAATTATTATTTTGTCCGGGGTGCTGCCCTTGCTGCTCGGCATCCTGTTTACCGCTATCGACGCGCGGCACACCGTTCAGCAGCAGCAGCTCAGCGCCGCCAGTACGCTGCTCTCGCAGGCGGAAAAGATGAGCGACAGCGCCTGGGATATGATTACCTGGCTACGTCGTTTTCAATATCAGCCTTGCAGTGCGTTTGAGGATGAACTGCAGCGCGCCGGCAACCTCAACGCCTATTTCCGCGCCATCGGCAAACTGGAGGGGCAAAAAATTACCTGCTCCTCCGCTTATGGCATGAATCCCGGCACCTTAAGCGAAATGATGCGGCGCGCGCCGCCGGTAACCGGCAAAGCCTGGTGGAGCCTCTCTCTCGCCGGTACGGCTGCCGTACCGCAGCGTCCGGCGGTGATTTTTGTGCGGCAGCTGGCGGATAACCAGAGTTTCTGGGCGATTATCGACGGCCAGTATCTGATTGATTTTATGAGCGCCATCGGCGAGTCGCGCGGTTACCGCCTCAGTATGCGCTTTAGCGACGGCGCGCCGATCTCCGCGGGAAACACGACGCCGCTCCACGCCAGCCTTTTTAGCGATCAAACCTATCAGGCGCAGTCGACCCGCTATCCCATTAGCGTGACAATCGAGACGCCCGGCGCGGAGATCATGCGCGCCTGGCGACAGGTGACCTTTATTTTCCTGCCGATGACGGCGATCCTCTCTATTTTGTTAATGGTGCTGACCGCCAACTGGCTGCAGCGTCGCATCTCCTGGCGTGATGAGATCCGCCGCGCCATCAGTGCGCGTCAATTCTCTGTGCACTACCAGCCGGTCTATAACAACCAGACCCAAACCTGTACCGGTGCCGAAGCGCTGCTGCGCTGGACGCTGCCGAACGGCGACGCGATCCGGCCCGATATCTTTATCAGCGCCGCCGAGGCGGAAGGCATGATTGTGCCGCTGACGCGTCACCTGCTCGACCTTATCGCCGAAGATGTCCAGCAGTGGAAAATTGACCCTGGCTTTCATATCGGCATCAACGTCGCCGCCGATCATCTGCAGCACCCGGCCTTCGTTGAGGATATGGTCAATTTTGCCGATAGAATCAAACATAAGCCGCTGCAGATTACGCTGGAGCTGACCGAGCGCAGCCTGATTAAAGATGGCGAAGACGTGGCAAGAAAGCTCGATCGTCTGCGCGCCGACGGGATGAAGGTGGCGATCGATGATTTCGGCACCGGACACTGCTCGCTGAGCTATCTGCAAAACTTCGCGCTGGACTACCTGAAAATCGATCGTGGCTTTATCAACGCCATTGAGTCGCTGTCGGGGGAAACGCCGGTGCTGGATGCGATTATCACGCTCAGCCATAAGCTGCAGCTGGAAGTGCTGGGCGAAGGCGTGGAGACGTCGTTGCAGTATCTCTATCTGCGCCAGCGCGGCGTGACGTTTATTCAGGGCTACTATTATGCTTTGCCTATGGATAACGTCACGTTCATCGACTGGCTCACAAAGCATCAACATCAGCCGATGCGCACAGAGGTACCTGATGACGCTCAACTGCACCCTTCTTGATGACTATCAGAACGTAGCGCTGACGCTGGCCGACTGGTCTTCGCTACAGCCCGCTGTCCAGACCCGCTCATTGCAGCAACATATCGCCGATGATGAACCGCTTATCGCCGCGCTTGCCGACAGCGATATCCTGGTGGCGATGCGCGAGCGCACCCCGCTTACTGCCGCCCGTCTGGCGCGCCTGCCGCGCCTGAAACTTATCGTTACGTCCGGCATGCGCAATGCCGCCATCGATCTTGAAGCCTGCCGCGCGCGCGGCATCGCGGTATGCGGCACCGAGAGCAGCAGCGCGCCGCCGCTGGAGCTGACCTGGGGTCTGCTGCTGGCGCTGGCGCGCCATATCGTGGCGGAGAATCAGGCGCTGCGCAGCAACGGCCCCTGGCAGCAGCATCTCGGAATCGGGCTTGAGGGTAAAACCCTCGGGCTGATTGGGCTGGGTAAGATCGGCGGCGGGATGGCGAAGGTGGCGCAGGCGTTTGGCATGCGCGTTTGCGCCTGGAGCCAGAACCTCACCGCCGAGCGCGCGGCGCAGTACGGCGCTTCGCTGATGCCGTCGCTGCAGGCGCTGCTGGCGGCGAGTGATGTGGTGTCGATACATCTGGTGTTAAGCGAGCGTACGCATCATTTGCTGGATGGCGCCGCGCTGGCGCAGATGAAGCCGGGCGCGCTGCTGGTAAACACCTCGCGCGCGGGCCTGGTGGATCAGCAGGCGATGATCGCCGCGCTGCGTTCAGGTCGGCTGGCTGGCGCTGCGCTGGACGTATTCGATACGGAGCCGCTGCCCGCCGATCATCCGCTGCGGCAGCTGCCGAACGTGCTGGCGACGCCGCATCTGGGCTATGTCGCCGACAGTAACTACCGGCGCTACTTTACTCAGGCGGTCGAGGATATTGCCGCCTGGCTGCGACATCAGCCGCTGCGCTCACTGCTTTAGCCGCCCTGCGCGCAGCTTTTTCACCGCGCGCAGCGCCACTTCAACGCTCTCATCCGGACAATGTACCGGCGTTATCGCGCTTTTTCTCGCCGCTAATCGCTGGTTGATACGCGCCAGCGTCGGCATCAGCTGCTGATACTCTGCTTCCGGCAGCGCCTTCACCGGGCTGCGCTGCGCGTTTCTGTCGCAAAGCCAATCGTTTGCGCGGACAGGCCTTTTTTGCGCCAAAGGGGCCAGCGGATGGCGGGCAAGCCAGACGCTGAACGGCGTCTCTGACACAGAATTAAGTGGGTTAAACGAAGCGTAGCGGGTAAGTTTCTTTTCTGTACTGTCGATGGCTGACAGCCAGGGGTTTTCAAAGGGCGCAGTCTCTTTCCTTACCATCGATCCTCCATTGACAGTGAGGGGCAAAGTATTACTGAATAACGCCATAGCGGCAAGCTGGGCTGCGTCTGAGATCAACGCCCTGCCGCACAGGTTTTTCATCGTCCGGAGGCAGACGCGCCTGTGCCAGATTAATCGCCACTACATTTTGAGAAAAAACCGCTGTCGTAAAACCGCTTTTTTTACTGCTTTATCTCACCGCTGGCTTAGCCGCTATCGTCGGCAAAAAAGGCCGCTATCAGTCCAAACATGACAAATATCAATAAAAAACGGTATACTCTGCCACTTGTCGCAATAATTTCAACACTAATTATTGCGCATAGTAGCCAGTGGAAAATTCTGCCGAACGGCTATGCTTAAATTTTCTCAATGCCGCGGACTGTTTCGTTCAACCGGTTCGCGACCTTGAGGACTTTCATGTGCTATTACAGGGTAAATCTATGAAATTACGTAGGAAGCGTGTCAAACCTATTGGGCTGGATGACGTCACTATTATTGATGACGCCCGTTTGCGCAAAGCCATTACCGCTGCGTCGCTGGGCAATGCGATGGAATGGTTCGATTTTGGCGTATACGGCTTTGTTGCTTACGCGCTGGGTAAAGTCTTTTTCCCCGATGCGTCGCCAGGCGTTCAGATGATCGCCGCGCTCGGTACCTTCTCTGTTCCCTTTCTGATTCGCCCGCTGGGCGGCCTTTTCTTCGGCATGCTGGGCGATAAGTATGGTCGCCAGAAAATCCTCTCTATCACCATTGTAATTATGTCGATCAGTACCTTCTGTATTGGTCTGATACCCTCTTACGCCTCAATTGGCATCTGGGCGCCGATTCTGCTGCTGTTAGCCAAAATGGCGCAGGGCTTTTCGGTGGGTGGCGAATATACCGGCGCCTCGATCTTCGTTGCTGAATACTCGCCCGACCGTAAACGCGGTTTTATGGGCAGCTGGCTCGACTTCGGTTCAATCGCAGGCTTCGTGCTCGGCGCGGGCATCGTCGTGCTGATCTCCGCGATTATCGGCGAAGCGAAGTTTATGGAATGGGGCTGGCGTCTGCCGTTCTTCCTCGCGCTGCCGCTCGGCATTATCGGCCTCTACCTGCGCCACGCGCTGGAAGAAACCCCGGCCTTCCAGCAGCACGTTGAGAAACTGGAGCAAGGCGACCGTGAAGGCCTGCGCGACGGCCCGAAAGTGTCGTTTAAAGAGATCGCCAGCAAGCACTGGAAAAGCCTGCTTGCCTGTATCGGTCTGGTGATCGCCACTAACGTCACCTACTATATGCTGCTGACCTACATGCCGAGCTATCTGTCGCATAACCTGCACTACTCGGAAGATCACGGCGTGTTGATCATCATTGCGATTATGCTTGGCATGCTGTTTGTGCAGCCGGTGATGGGGATGCTGAGCGACCGCTTCGGCCGTCGTCCTTTCGTGATTATTGGCAGCATCGCGCTGCTGATCTTCGCCATTCCGGCATTTATGCTGATTAACAGCGGCGTGCTGGGGCTGATTTTCGCCGGTCTGCTGCTGATGGCGGTGATCCTCAACGCCTTTACCGGCGTCATGGCATCGTCGCTGCCGGCGATGTTCCCGACCCATATCCGCTACAGCGCGCTGGCGAGTGCCTTTAACATCTCCGTACTGATTGCCGGTCTGACCCCGACGCTCGCAGCATGGCTGGTAGAAACGACGAATAACCTCTATATGCCAGCCTACTACCTGATGGTGGTGGCGGTGATCGGCCTGATTACCGGCATTTATATGAAAGAGACGGCGAATAAACCGCTGCGCGGCGCGACACCTGCCGCTTCTGACCTCGAAGAAGCGCGTGAAATCCTTCAGGAGCATCACGACAACATCGAGCAGAAAATCGAAGATATCGACGCAGAGATTGCCCGCCTTGAGGCAAAGCGTAAAAATCTGGTGCAGCAGCATCCCGACATCAACGAATAAAGCCTTTAATGCCCGCCGCAAGGCGGGCTTTTTTTTTGCGTAGCTGGCAGGCTGATAAGCGCAAAGCGTTCCGCGCTATTTCTACCATCGCCGCACACATTCTTCATTTCCGCGCGTTAAAAGGAGTAGACTAACGCTACTTTTTTCACCTGCGTAAGAATGAATATGTCTGATTTTTCTCTGCTCCAGCGTCCAAGAAGGCTGCGTTCCAGCCCGGCGATGCGTGAACTCTTCCAGGAAACCTCCCTCAGCCTGAACGATCTGGCGCTGCCGATTTTCGTTGAGGAAGGCGTTGACGATTACAAAGCGATTGAAGCGATGCCGGGCGTAATGCGCATTCCGGAAAAGCGTCTTGCTTATGAAATTGAGCGTATCGCCAAAGCGGGCATTCGCTCGGTGATGACCTTTGGTATCTCGCACCACACCGACGCTACCGGCAGCGATGCCTGGAATGAAAACGGCCTGGTGGCGCGCATGTCGCGCATCTGTAAAGAGACGGTGCCGGAAATGATCGTTATGTCCGACACCTGTTTCTGTGAATACACCAGCCACGGCCACTGCGGCGTGCTGTGCGACCACGGCGTCGATAACGACGCGACGCTGATTAATCTCGGCAAGCAGGCAGTAGTGGCAGCGGCGGCGGGCGCGGACTTTATTGCGCCGTCGGCGGCGATGGATGGTCAGGTTAAGGCGATCCGTCAGGCGCTGGACGCGGCGGGCTTTACCCAGACCGCCATCATGTCCTATTCCACCAAGTTCGCCTCGTCGTTTTACGGCCCCTTCCGCGAAGCGGCCGGCACCGCGCTGAAAGGCGACCGCAAAACCTATCAGATGAACCCGATGAACCGCCGCGAAGCGATTCGCGAGTCGCTGATCGACGCTGCTGAAGGCGCGGATTCGCTGATGGTGAAACCGGCCGGCGCCTACCTTGACGTGCTGCGTGAAATCCGCGACCGCACCGAGCTGCCGCTGGCGGCGTATCAGGTCAGCGGCGAATACGCGATGATCAAATTCGCCGCTCAGGCGGGCGCGATTGACGAGCGTAACGTGGTGCTGGAAAGCCTGGGCGCGATTAAACGCGCCGGCGCCGACCTGATTTTCAGCTATTTCGCCCTTGATCTTGCAGAACAAAAAGTGCTCTGATCCCGCCTGAGATCCTGCTGTCTCAATGACGGCAGGATCTCTTTTAGCCCTTGTGGCCACACCAGTTTCGCTTCACCTGCATAAATAACGATAAGAGTACCGCGATGAAAGCACCTCAGTACCCGGCTAATGAGGCGCAACGCCTTACCGAACTGCACGAGATAAAAATCCTTAATACGCCACCGGAGGAGCGCTTTGACCGCCTGACGCGTCTGGCGCGTCGTCTGTTTAACACGCCCGTGGCGCTGGTCAGCCTGGTGGAAGCCAGCCAGCAGTGGTTCAAATCTGTTTCCGGCCGCTATGACGCCCGGAGCACGCCGCGCGATATCTCGTTTTGCGGTCACGCTATTTTGCAGGACGACATCATGGTGGTGGAAAATACGCTTAACGACGAGCGGTTTCACGATAATCCGCTGGTGACCGGCGAGCCCCATATTCGTTTTTATGCTGGCTGTCCGCTGCGCGGGCCAGGCGGCGTTAACGTCGGCACGCTCTGTATTCTCGGCCCCGAGCCGCGCGATTTCAGCGCCGACGATCGTGCAACGCTGCGCGACCTGGCGGCACTGGCCGAAGCTGAACTGGCGGCGTTTCAGACCGCGACCTGCGATGAACTCACGCAAATCACTAACCGTCGCGGTTTTATGACCCTTGGCCAGCTGGTGCTTAACGACTGTCTGTTAAAGCAGCGTCCAGCCAGCCTGACCTTTCTCGATCTCGATAAGTTTAAGCAGATCAACGATACCCTCGGCCATCGCGAAGGCGACCGCGCGCTGATGGATTTCGCCGACGCGATGAAGGTCTGCTTTAGCCATCACGATCTTTTCGCACGACTGGGCGGCGATGAATTCGTCGTGCTGTTTAACGGGCTGCGTCAGCCGGAAGCGGAAGCGCTGCTGGCTGACTTTGAGCGTTATCTACAGCAGCAGGCCAGCAGCCTGAATCGTCGCTATGCGCTGCGCTTCTCGTCGGGCGTGGTCGAGTTTGACGCCGCCCACCCGCAAAGCCTGGAGCGGATGCTGGAGGGGAGCGACGCACGCATGTACGCCGCTAAAAAGAGTAAAAAAGCGCAGGCGTGAATTTAGCGGTGCGCTAACGCCGCGATCAGCGTCTGGTTGAATTGCGCAGGCGCCTCCATCTGCGGCGCATGGCCCATGCCGGGGAATTCAATCAGGCGTGCGCCAGGAATACGCTTCGCCGCCTCTTTGCCCAGCACATCGTAGTGGCCCAGCTTCGCTTTTACCTGCGCCGAGGCGATATCGCTGCCGATGGCGGTGGTATCGGCCGTACCGATCATCAGCGTGGTCGGCACTTTCAGATCGCCGAACTCATAAAACACCGGCTGGGTAAAGATCATGTCGTAGATCAGCGCCGAGTTCCACGCGACTTTCTCGTGCCCCGGCCCGGCGTTCAGGCCCGCCAGCATATCGACCCATTTGTCATATTCCGGCTTCCACTGCCCGCTGTAGTAGGTGTGCTGCTCATACTTTTTAATGCCCGCCGCGTCGAGCTTCAGCTCGCGTTGATACCACTGATCGACGCTGCGCCATGGCGCACCTTTGGCTTTCCAGTCTTCCAGACCGATAGGATTCACCAGCACCAGCTGCTGCGTCTCGTTGGGGTACATCAGCGCATAACGCGTAGCCAGCATGCCGCCAGTAGAGTGGCCAACGATAACCGCTTTCTTTATACCGAGATGAGCCAAAAGCTGATGCGTATTATCCGCCAGCTGCTGAAAGCTGTACTGATAGTTAGCCGGTTTGCTGGCGCTGCAAAAGCCGATCTGGTCAGGCGCGACGACGCGATAACCCGCCTGACTCAGCGCGCGTATGCTCTCTTCCCATGTCGCGCCGCAGAAATTTTTGCCGTGGAGCAGCACGACCGTCTGGCCGTTGGCGCGGCTGGCTGGTTTTACATCCATGTAGCCCATGCTGAGCGGCTGCTGCTGGGAGGAAAAGTTAAAGCGCTGTAGCGGGAAGGGATAGTGAAAGCCTTCCAGCTGCTCGCCATAGGTACTGGCAGCCAGCGCGGGCGCAGCGCTAAGCAGAGTGACTGACGCGAGCAAAGCAGCAAGCGGTTTTTTCAGGCCAGAGGTCGGACGCATGCGATGATCTCCATGTGGAAAAGAGCGGCAGTGTGACACGCGCAAAAGCCGGACGTATTGTTGCGCTGTGTCATGTCGATGATTTTTATAGCAAGAAGCGTAGCGGGCTTTGGCTTATTTCGCCTGCTGGATTGCGCCTGCGGCAGAGGCGATTTAAACGATACGCGTTATCGATATTAAAGAATCGCTAAAGAGTTCACAGCAAAGCCAAACATTACCGTCACTTTTATTTATTCTTTTATTTATTTACCGAAACCAATAATTAACTTTCATCATCTTTTGCTAATAATTACCGATATCGCTCCTCTTGAAAAAAATAAACATGCTTTTTCTGATATTTCTTTACCGAAGCCACGTATAGAGAAACATTAAATTCCCTACACTATATAACACAGTTTGATGAGGTTGATTATGCGTGAGAAAAAATATAACGAAGAAGTGATTGATAGCATTACTGACTGGATCAATAGCCATCTTGATCAGCGACTTAGCATAGATGACATTGCCGAAAAGTCAGGCTATTCAAAATGGTATTTGCAAAAACTTTTTGCACGTTGCCGTAACGAAACTCTGGCGCGCTATATCCGTCAGCGAAAGCTGGCCGCCTGCGTTCATGCGCTCAAAAGCAGTTCTACGCCCATTATTACGCTGGCGATGAAATACCATTTTGAAAGCCAGCAGTCTTTTACGCGATCCTTTAAACAGGTAATGGGCTGTACGCCTTATGTCTGTCGAAAGCGCCAGCTGGACGCGCAAACGCAGGCGCAGCTGGAAGGCAATACGAATCCGTGTGAGCTTTGCCGCCAGGCGCAGCCAGCGGCCGGTCATTCCACGCGTTTTACTTCGGCTCGCCTGGAAATCCGTAATATCGACACGGATGAAGCGCGCAATGGCTTGCGCTGAATGCCTGCGCAGCCGTCGGGAATAAAGGGCAATAATCGCCGCCCTTTATTCCTCTACTCTTCATCCGGCGAATAATACTGCACGCCAATCTTGATACGTTCACGCCCGTTGGCGACGCGATGACGATTGCTGTCGCGCAGCGAATAGATGCAGCCGCAGTATTCCTGCTGATAAAAACGCTCGCGCTTGCTGATTTCGATCATACGCGCCGACCCGCCGCCTTTGCGCCAGTTAAACTCCCAGTAGAGCATATCGGGATAGCGCGACGCGGCACGCACGCCGCAGTCGTTGATTTGCTGCATATTCTTCCAGCGCGAGATGCCAAGCGAGCTGGTGATAACGGGAAAACCGTGTTCATGGGCATAAAGCGCGGTGCGCTCAAAGCGCATATCAAAACACATGGTGCAGCGCTCGCCGCGTTCCGGCTCCCACTCCATCCCTTTTGCGCGCTCAAACCAGTTATCGCGATCGTAGTCCGCGTCAACAAAGGGCACGCCGAACTGCTCAGCAAAGCGGATGTTCTCCTCTTTGCGCAGCTCATACTCTTTCAGCGGATGGATATTGGGGTTATAGAAGAAGATGGTGTAGTCGATGCCGGATGCGAGCATCGCCTCCATGACCTCGCCTGAACAGGGCGCACAGCAGGAGTGCAGCAGGACTTTGTTATGGCCGCCTGGCAGCGGCAGCGGCTTACGCTGAAGGGACTGAGACATACGAACTCCTTGTCAGACTATGCCGCGAGTTTAGTGTTTCGCCGCTACAGATGCAAAAAAGGCGCTGACGCGCCATGATTCACCACTGCAGTAGCTGTCCGGCATAGTCCACATAGTGGTGGCCGCCGCGTCCGCGATACGCCTCCAGCTGCTGCACCAGCCCCTCGCCGCTCTGCTCCACCGTCACCGGCGCGGATTCGCCGCCCATATCGGTTTTCACCCAGCCTGGATGCAGCGACAGCAGCGTCGCGTTATGCTCGTTAATTTGCGGCAACAGCGCGCGACTCAGCATATTGAGCGCCGATTTGCTGGCGGAATAAATCGGCATCGCCGCCGTATCGTTCTCGTTCAGGCTGCCGAGGATTGAGGTGGTGAAGCCGATAACGCCATTCTGCTTCGCCAGCAGCGGCAGCAGGGTTTCTGCGCTGCGTACCGGCGCGATAGCGTTGGTCAGAAAAAGCTGCGCCAGCTCGGCGTCGCTGCTCTGCAGCAGGTTCTGATGCGACGGGCCTGAAATGCCCGCATTGATCAGGATCGCGTCAAAGGTCTCGCCCTTGAGCTGCGCCGCCAGCTGTCGCACCTGATCCTGATGCGTCATATCCAGCTCGTGCCACTGCGCTTCCGCTTCCGGCGCGCTGCTGCGATAAGTTGCCGTTACCTGCCAGCCTTTTGCCGCCAGCGCTTTGACCACCGCCAGCCCGATGCCGCGCGATGCGCCAATGACTAATGCCTTGCCTGTCATATCCGTTCCTCTCTGATGAAGTGACTTTACACAGCTTATAGCCTGGCACGTAGATTGAGAGGCGATGAGGAAAGGCAAGAGCACAGGGTGTAAAAAAGGCGGCTTACGCCGCCTCTGTTTTTAGTGCGCCGCCATCTGATCTGGCAGCTTCAGCAGCCTGCGCTTGCCTGCTACTTCCTCAGCCTTCACCGGCGTCGCGGCGTTGCCCCAGCTGTTACGGATATAGGTCGATACCGCAGCGACCTGCTCATCAGTCAGCTTCCAGGCGAAACTCGGCATCGCGCCGCTGGTCGGATTGCCCTGCGTCACCGCGCCGCGTCCGCCCTGCAACACCGTCGTGATGATGGACGAGGCGTCGTCCCCCAGCAGTCCGGGGTTGTTCGCCAGGCTGGCAGCCAGGTTCGGGATCCCCTTGCCGTCGCTGTTATGACAGGCGCTACAGTTGGCGCTGTAAACATTCGCACCCGTCTTCATCAGCGCGCTGTCAGGGTTCTGCGGCTGCGGCGGCTGGGTCGCAGAGGCGGGCTGCGCCTTCAGGTAAGTCGCGATCGCGCGCAGATCGCCATCGTTAAGATACTGCGTCGAGTTGGTGACCGCTTCTGCCATCGGGCCGGACGCGACCGCAACGTGGTTGCTGCCCAGCTTCAGGTAATCCACGATCTGCTCTTCGCTCCAGTTGCCGACGCCGACATAGCGGTTTGAGGTCAGATCCGGCGCGTGCCACTCGCTGAGGTTGCTGCCCTGCAAATAGGCGTCAGTATCGCCGCCGAGCAGGTTTTTAGGCGTATGGCAGGCGCCGCAGTGCTCCAGTCCCTCTACCAGATAGGCGCCACGATTGAACTCGGCGGATTTGTCCGGATCGGTTTCAAAGCCGCTGTTGCGGAAGAAGAGCAGATTCCAGCCCATCATCGCCAGTCGGATATTGTACGGGAAGCCCAGGTTGGTTTCCGGCACCTTGTAGTGCACCGGTTTTACCGAGCGCATATACATCCACAGGTCGTGCATATCCTGGTCGCTGACTTTTACGTAGGCGTTATATGGCATCGCCGGATAGAGGTGCTCGCCCTCTTTGCCTCTGCCGTGACGCACTGCGCGGTAGAAGTCACGCTCGGTCCAGTTGCCGATGCCTGTCTCTTTATCCGGCGTAATATTGCTGGCGAAAATGCCGCCAAACGGCGTGCTGATAGAGTAGCCGCCGGAAAAAGCCTCTTTGCTGCCCGGCGCGGTATGGCACGCAACGCAGTCGCCGGCGATCGCCACGTATCGGCCGCGCGCCACCGCGGCAGCATCCGCCGCCGCTGGCGGCTGGCTGGTCAGCGTCTGATTATCCGCTACTTCATCGGCCGAGGTATCGCCGTTTTGCCACAGCAGGCCCGCCGCAATAATGCCTGCGATCACCACCGCGCCGCCTGCAAGGGTTGTTTTTTTCATATCACACCTTCACCAGTGGGCCGGGGTTTTTCAGGTACTGTTCAACGATCGCCTTCGCCGTCCAGAGGCTCAGCGCGCCGATAGTACCGGTTGGGTTGTAGCCTGCGTTGTTCGGGAACGAGGAGGCGCCAAGCACAAACAGGTTGTGCATATCCCAGCTCTGCTGATAGCGATTGAGTACGCTGGTTTTCGGATCGGTGCCCATCACCGCGCCGCCGATGGTATGGTCGCTGGCGAAGTTATAGGGCGAATATTTGCCCGACGCCGAGTTGGTGCCGATGACAGTTTTCGCGCCCATCGCCTTGCCAATCTCTACGCTCTTCTCTTCGATAAACTTCGCTGAACGGCGATCGTTTTCGTTGTAGTCAAAGGTGACGCGCAGCAGCGGGTTGCCGTTGTCATCTTTATATTCCGGGTCGAGATCGAGGTAGTAATCCTCGTGTGAGAAGCTGGTGCCCTGACCGAAGATAAAGGTCGCGTTCTGGAAAGCGTGGGTGTAGGCCTTTTTCCACTCTTTGCCCCAGCGCGGCGTGCCCGGCAGAAGCGCGTCGGCGTTGCCGATAGGACGCGCGCCGCGCGCTACCACCAGGATGCCGGCGCCGCCGATAAAGCCTTTGCCGCTGTGATCGAAGTTATCGCCGTTCCAGTCGTCTACCTGCTGCGACAGCGCGCCTGCGCCGATAAACTGGTTAAGGTATTCATCTTCGAAGAACAGGCTGGCGCCAGAGACGGTCTGGAAGCTGTAAGCGCGGCCGACCGTACCGGTTTTGGTTTCCGGATCGTAAGGCTGGCCGATTTTCGACAGCAGCAGCAGGCGCACGTTCTGCATCTGGAATGCCGACAGAATGACGATATCGGCTGGCTGCACCCACTCTTTTTTGTTCTTGTCGATATAAGTTACGCCGGTGGCGGTTTTGCCATCTTCCGATTTATTAACGCGCACGACGGCGGAATCGGTCAGTACGGTAAAGTTTTCACGCTGCATCAGCGCCGGGATCACGCAGGCGTTCGGGCTGGATTTGGAGAAGTTGCCGCAGCCGTAATAGAGGCAGTAGCCGCAGTAGGTGCAAGGCCCCATATGGACGCCGAGCGGGTTAACGTAGGCGCGCGAGGTCTGTCCGGCGGGCACCATAAAGGGATGCTGGCCGAGGGATTTCGCCGCGTCGCGGAACAGATCGGTCAGGCGCGTGCTCTCCAGCGGCGGCAGTGGATATTCGCTGCTGCGGTTGCCTTCGAAGGGGTTGCCGTCGGGAATGATCTCGCCGTTAAGCTTGCCCGCTTTACCGGAAACGCCAGCGATCTTCTCGAAACGATCGTAAAAAGGCTCCAGTTCGTCGTAGGTCACGCCCCAGTCCTGCAGAATCAGCCCTTTGGCGATCTGCTGTTTGCCGTAGCGCTCAACCGTCTGGGTGTAAGGCTGGAAATCCCACGGCGTAAAGCGCCAGGCCATACCGGCCCAGTGGGTGCCGGAGCCGCCGACGTTATAGCCCAGCTCGTTCAGGTTCCATTCGCGCGTCGGCAGCGCGGTTTCCGTACGATTATTACGGAAAGTAGTGGTTTCTACCGCGGGGGGCAGCAGCATGCTGCGGCGGGTATCCCAGCGCAGCTCATCGGTGTCGATAGAGGGCGGAAAATCAGTGGCGGTTTCAAACCAGGGGCCGCGTTCGATGGCAACCACGTTCAGGCCGGCGCGGGTCAGCTCTTCGGCAATCAACGAGCCGCACCAACCCAGGCCGACGATTACAGCGTCAGCTTTTGGACGAATATTTTGCATATGTTACTCACAGCTCAGTCAGACTGAAGATTTAAAGGGTGTTATCAATCAGGCTGGTCGGGATGATGTTGAGCTTCTTCCCTTTCTTGCCAATCAGGTCGCGGAAGTCATAGCGCGCGCCGGGAAAACCGATCATTTTCCAGCTCGCCATATCTTTGTTGCCGCCGTAGATGGGATCGGACAAAAAGCCTTCACGCACGTTCTGCAGCAGCAGCTCGAAGAAGACTTTGGTCTCGACTTCCGGCCCGAGGTCGAGCTGGTTCGCTTCCATACGGCGCAGCAGATCGTCCTGCTGTTCGCCGCTCAGCGCGACAAAATCTTTGTGGAAGGTTTTTTGGGTCCAGGCGTCAAGCGCGGCAAGCCCCTGGCGATAGCGCTGCGCGGGCGTCAGCGGAGACTGCGGCCCCTGCTCCGGCGTGCCTTTTACAAAGCGGCCCAGACGGTAGATCGCCACCGCATTACCGTAATCGCCCGCCAGCTGGCGATCGATAAAGGTCGCGCAGCCCGCCTCTTTGCCGCTGATGCTCAGATCGTCAGCAGGAATAAAGCGTTCGGCGATTGCGCCAACAGTGTCGAACTCGTGCGGTGTCAGATATTGCAGGCCGCCTTTGCGCGGCAGAGACGGCGTATTGATTTTGCCGGGTTCCCAGGGTTGACCACCCTGGACGGTTTCAGCTTTTGCGATGGGCAGCGACGACGCCACGCCCAGGGCAGCCACGGAGGTGAGAAACTCTCTGCGTTTCATATTTTCCCTGCTAACGAATTAATCACATTAAATGCTTAATTTTATTTGATGATGCGAAGGCGCAGCTGACTGTAATTATTCAGAGCATGGCCTTTAACTGCGCGCAGAAATATCCCCTCTGGCGACAGAATAATAATTTTTATTAAACTTCACGTTAAACGCTTACGTTAACCGACGAAGAAATCGTGCTGTTCAGAGGTGAGTTGTTGATAGTCTGAAATTACAATCCTTTTATTAACAACAAAATAATAATAAATTTTTAACCTATTTTCGGAAAGCGAAGCGTTGATGAAAAGCCATCAATAAACTGAATATTTTTTATAATTCAGCAAGTTAATCACATCAGAGTTTACAGTGTTATTCACTAACCCTCATTTTTAAGACAGCAGAAAATTTCGATAAGTTATTAATACGCGCTTTCTTGCCTGTTTTTTGACTGCTTCAGGCGCGCATTTTTTCAGCGACATGAAATGTCATCAAAATAGGCTGGCGTAAGGGTCAGCGCGCTGAATAGAATAGCGCCAGATAGTTCAGGAATTTATTATTCATTTGCAGGCAGTACGCCAGCAGGCGAGTAGTGGTAACGGCATGACAAAAAGAGTCATGTGTGGAGCAAGAATGAAAAAGCTCACCCTTGAGATGGTGGCAAAAATTGCGGGCGTCGGTATCGCAACTGTCGATCGGGTATTAAACGAACGCGGCGGCGTCTCGCCGGAGACGACGCGCAAAGTATTAAAAGCCGCGCGCGAACTCGGCCTGAAGCGGCTGCTGCCGGAAGAGTATCGCCATCCCTGGCAAATAGAAGTGTTTCTCAGCAATAACGGCTCCTCGTTTTTTCAGCAGCTGGTGCGCTACTTTAGCGAGGTGGCGGGCGAGCTGGGTTATCGGCGCATTACGCTGCATAAAACGCTGGCTGCAGAGTCGCAGCCGGAAAAGCTGGCGCAAAGCATTATCGCGCGCAGCGCCACGCGTGACGGCATCATCGTTTTTGGCCACGACTATCCGCCCATCTACCGCGCGCTGGCGCTCTGTCGCAAACGCGGCGTGCCGGTCATCACCATCGTCACCGACCTGCCGGATGCGGATCGCCTTTGCCATGTCGGCATCGATCAGTATCAGGCGGGCCGCACTGCCGGTTTGTTGATGAGCAAGATGGTGCATCAACCGGGCGATATTGTCATGGTGAGTGGTCGCTTCGATTACTGGGCGCATCGTCAGCGTATCGCAGGCTTTCGCGAGGTCATGATGCAGCGCGCGCCGCAGCGCCACCTGCGCGAAGTGCTGTTTGGACTCGATCAGCGCGACACGATCCGCACCCTGCTGGAGAGCAGCCTGGCGCAGTCGCAGCACGTTGCGGGCCTCTATAATACCGGTATGGGCAACAGCGACATAAGCGAAACGCTGCGCGCCCATCATCTTCTGGGCCGCTGCGGCTATATTACCCATGAGCTTTATTCGGTTACGCGACAGCTGCTGCGCAATGACGAGCTGGCCTTTGCGCTGGATCAGAATGCGCAGCAGCACGCGCGTCTGGCTATCGAACTGCTGCTGCGTCACCTGGAGAGCGGCTACCAACCCGATACCTATCAGGACGGCAAAGTCGCCTTACGGCTGTTTACGGCGGAGAATGTGGAGTAAAGGAGCCGTGGACTTCCATCGGCACGCCGTCGTGGTGAGTCATGGCCAGCGAACTGGCGCTGGCCGGATCGAACAGCGACAGGCTCTCAATCTGATCCACCATCAGCACTTTACGAAACGCCATCGCGTTTTTTGGTTCTGAGGTCAGCGTGATGCCGTGTTCGGCATACCAGCGGCTGTAGTTATGCTCGATCGACATGCTGAGCGTTTTACTGTCGCGGTAGCCGCTGAGCATGGGGATAAGCACGATATTCGCGGTATTTTCATACTCAAAGGTGGCAGCGTGCACCATGCCGATATAGATGCGGCGCGACTTTAGCGTAATCCACGCCAGCTCGCCCTCCTGCATACACTGGTAGAGCAGCTGTTCGACGCCGTTGGATTTAGAGAGCTGCTGATAGAGATCTTTACGACCGCTGCTGTTAAGACGCGCGCTCGCTGACCAGTTTGACCGGTACATACAGAACAGCACTGCAAAGGCGAGCATCACCACGACCGGCGCCTGAATGCCGAGAAAGCTCCAGTTCATAAACTCCATCTGCCAGCGCAGATGCTCGCCGGGTATCAGATGCAAGGCGTTGGCGGTACTGGAGATAATCAGCAGCAGCAGCCAGATGATGGCCGTCGCCAGCATCCCCTGCAGGACGAAGATACAGCCGTAGAGCGCTACCAGAAAATAGACATCCCAACCGAAGCTGCGACGGATTTTAAAACGGCTGGAGAGATCGCGGCTGGTGTACCAGTAGCCGCATACCATCAGCACCATGAATATCGCCGTACCCATCTTAAACTCCTTTTAGCGTTTCGATGTGGCGGGCGAAATCCTCATGCACTTCCTCACTCAGCACGTTTACCGAAGCGTTGCCGTCTTCGTCGATAATGATGCGCTCGCCATCGGCGATGGAATCATTTAAATCCTGACGCGACATGCCTCTGATAAAGCTTTCGGGGCTGGAAAACAGGGAACGCATAAAGGTGAGCATTGGGGGCGGAACTCCTCTGTGTAAATCAGAAGTATGAAATCCAGGCGGCAAACGCGCCAGGTGGATTAGTCTAAAAGTAGTGCGGCTCAGAGGATTAGCGAAGCGACAGGGCAGCGGAACGAAGAGAAGCCGCGCTATGGCGGCGAGAGGATTTATCGGCGGCTGGCCTTTTCAGCGCGGCGTCACACCGGCTGCGGCAGAGCCAGAAAGGGAGGAATGACGCCGAATAAAGCCATTACAGCGCCTGCGCGCACGCCCAGGCTGAGCTCCACGCCCACTGAAAGTTATAGCCGCCCAGCCAGCCGGTGACGTCCACCACTTCACCGATAAAATAGAGCCCCGGCACATCCCGCGCCTCCATGGTCTTCGACGAGAGCTGCGTGGTATCGACGCCGCCCATCGTCACCTCCGCGGTGCGGTAGCCTTCGGTGCCGTTGGGCTGTACGCGCCACTGATGTAACGTCTGCGCCAGCTCGGCCTGCTGTTTGCTGTTGAGCTGCTTCAGCGTTACGTCCGGCACCTGCTTCATCTCCTGCAGCACCTCTACCAGACGTTTCGGCAACAGCTTCGCCAGGCTGTTTTTCAGGCTCAGGTTCGGATGCGCCTCGCGCTGCGCGTTGATGAAGTCATCGAGCGAGGTGGCGGGCGACAGGTTAACAGTAATGTGCTCGCCCGGCTGCCAGTAGCTGGAAATTTGCAGAACCGCCGGGCCGGAAAGACCGCGATGGGTAAACAGCATCGCCTCTTTAAAGAGCGTGCCGTCCTGCGCTTCGATTGTGGTATCGAGCGCGACGCCGGAAAGGGTTTGTAGCCGCTCAAGCAGCGGCTTGTGCAGGGTAAAAGGCACCAGCGCGGCGCGTGTCGGGTAGACCTTCAGGCCGAACTGTTCGGCAATCTTATAACCGAAAGGCGATGCGCCGAGGCCCGGCATGGATAATCCGCCGCTGGCGATCACCAGCTTCTCCGCCTGAACCGTCGCGCCGTTAAGCTGTAGCGTATAGCCCGCCTCTTCACGCGCGACGCTTAACACCTCGCTGCGCAGGCGCAGCGTGACCTGACCCTTTTCGCACTCCGCCATCAGCATATCGACAATCTGCGCCGCCGAGTCGTCGCAAAAGAGCTGGCCCAGCGTCTTTTCGTGGTACGCAATATGGTGGCGGTTAACCAGATCGATAAAATCCCACTGGGTATAGCGCGCCAGCGCCGATTTACAGAAGTGCGGATTATGCGAGAGATAGGCAGCGGGATCGGTGTACATATTGGTGAAGTTGCAGCGACCACCGCCTGACATCAGAATCTTGCGCCCGGGCTTTTTGCCGTTATCCAGCAGCAGCACGCGTCGGCCTCGCTGCCCGGCCTGCGCCGCGCAAAACAGTCCCGCCGCACCGGCGCCGATAATAATAACGTCAAACTTTTCCACTGCATTCGCCCTGCCTGTCTTAAGAGGCGCTGATTGTAGAGGTCTGCTCTGCATGACGCCAGCGTCAAAAAGTTGTCGTAATTATGTCATATTGTAAATGCCTAATTTTAAGACACTTTTAGGGTAAACCGACTCTTTTAAGACATTCCTAAGTCAAAACAAGGCTATATTTTGCTTTCCCATACCCTGCATTGTCGCAGATAATGCGCCGCGCTCATGTACTCAAAAATGGCGTAATGTTTATGCTACATTTGTTCGCTGGTCTTGACCTCAGTACCGGCCTGTTATTGGTTCTTGCCCTGCTGTTTGTATTGTTTTATGAAGCAATCAACGGCTTTCACGACACGGCCAACGCAGTGGCGACGGTTATCTATACCCGCGCGATGCGCGCGCAGCTTGCTGTGGTGATGGCGGGCGTATTTAACTTCCTTGGCGTTCTGCTTGGTGGCTTAAGCGTTGCTTACGCTATCGTGCATATGCTTCCTACCGATCTGTTATTGAACGTTGGCTCTGCGCATGGCCTGGCGATGGTCTTTTCCATGCTGCTGGCTGCGATTATCTGGAACCTTGGCACTTGGTATCTCGGTCTGCCAGCCTCCAGTTCGCATACGCTGATTGGCGCGATTATTGGCATCGGCCTCACCAACGCGCTGATGACCGGCACCTCGGTGATCGATGCGCTGAATATCCCTAAAGTAATTAATATCTTCCTGTCGCTGATTCTGTCGCCGATTGTCGGTCTGATCATCGCTGGCAGCCTGATTTTCCTGCTGCGTCGCTACTGGAGCAGCACTAAAAAGCGTGCGCGCATCCATATGACGCCCGCTGACCGCGAGAAGATCGACGGTAAGAAAAAACCGCCGTTCTGGACGCGTATCGCTCTGATCGTCTCGGCGATTGGCGTCAGCTATTCGCATGGCGCTAACGACGGCCAGAAAGGCATCGGCCTGATTATGCTGGTGCTGATTGGCGTCGCGCCAGCTGGTTTCGTGGTCAATATGAACGCCAGCGGTTACGACATCACGCGTACGCGCGACGCGGTCAATCACCTTGAGCAGTATTATCAGCAGCACAGCGAAGCGCTGACGCACATCATTCAGATGGCGCCGCCTGCGCTGCCGACGCCAGAAGAGACGCCGTCCGGCCCGCAGCAGTTCCACTGCGACAGCGCCCGCGCGCTGCAGGCGGTTCAGCACGCGCAGAACCTGCTGAACAACAATCTGCAGAGCTATGAGCAGCTTACCGTTGAGCAACGCAGCCAGATGCGTCGCCTGCTGCTGTGCATCGCCGACACCGCCGATAAAGCGGCCAAGCTGCCGGAAACCAGCGCCGACGATCAGCGCTTCCTCGGCAAGCTGAAAACCGATCTGCTGGGCACCATCGAGTATGCGCCGGTGTGGATTATTATGGCGGTCGCGCTGGCGCTTGGCATCGGCACCATGATTGGCTGGCGTCGTGTTGCCACTACAATTGGCGAGAAGATTGGTAAAAAAGGCATGACCTACGCGCAGGGCATGTCGGCGCAGGTTACCGCAGCGGTCTCGATTGGTATCGCCAGCTACACGGGTATGCCGGTTTCCACCACGCATATCCTGTCGTCGTCGGTGGCGGGTACCATGCTGGTGGACGGCGGCGGGCTGCAGAGCCGCACCATCAAGAATATCGCCATGGCGTGGGTCTTTACGCTGCCGGTGTGTATTCTGCTGTCAGGATGTCTTTACTGGCTGGCGCTGAAGCTGGTGTAACAGGCTCCAGTATCAAGGGCGACGCAAGTCGCCCTTTTTTATTTCTAATGCCAGATCGCCAGGCAAATCAGGCTGAGGATCACTAAGCCGCATAAGGCGCTGGTTAAGATAAACTGACCGCGTACCCGCTCGCAGCGACGAATAAACTCCTCGTCGTGATGGTCGAGATAGCGCTTTGCCCAGATATAACGCACCAGCCGCACCTGTTTGCTCGGCTGGCCGTGCGACGTAAAGAAACCGGCCCCGTCGACGTACTGATAGAGTAAGGGATCACAGCCTCGCAGCACCGCCAGCAGCGTGCGCAAAGACGAAAAGTAGCGCGCCATATTCACAATACATACCACACAAAGAGCCCAGAAAAGCGCGATAGTGCTGATCATATTCCCCTCCCGACTGGAGCCGCAGAGACAGGTTAAGCGCGGCTGCGCCTTATGCTCTACGGTAAAAAGCCGACCACTGAATGACCTGAACAGATCTCTTTTTTTGGCAAACATACGCGGTCGGCACCAGACGAGTACCACCGTTAATTTGTAGTGTAGGAGAAATTTTTAACTCTTTTCCAGCGATGATTTTCGTTCGCCGCGAGCGAAAAACGCGATAAGCCTTGATCTCATTCACAACCGAAGCGCGTACGGGAGCATTTGTTATCCGTCACCGCTATACTAAAGGCATAATAACTATCTGTCGGGAGCACCGACAGCACACATCTGGTGACAGGCATCGCCCGTTCGCGTAAAGGATTGCGCAGGCAATGACGCGAGAGGAAGAGAGGTCGCCATCCTGAATCTTGTGAAAGGAGTTATATCATGGCTTATAAACATATCCTGATTGCGGTAGACCTTTCTCCCGAAAGCCAGCTACTGGTGGATAAAGCCGTTTCGCTGGCACGCCCCTATGACGCCAAAATTTCGCTGATTCACGTCGACGTGAACTATTCCGATCTCTATACCGGCCTGATTGACGTTAATCTGGGCGATATGCAGAAGCGCATCTCGGAAGAGACGCACACTGCGCTGCGCGGGCTGTCGGATGCGGCAGGTTATCCTATTAGCGAAACCCTGAGCGGCAGCGGCGATCTCGGCCAGGTGCTGGTCGATGCGATTAAAAAATATGATGTGGATTTGGTGGTGTGTGGCCATCATCAGGATTTCTGGAGCAAGCTGATGTCGTCAGCGCGCCAGCTGATCAACACAGTGCATATCGATATGCTGATTGTTCCGCTGCGCGACGCGGACGACGAATAACAGCAAAGAAAAAAGCCGGCGAGAACCGGCTTTTTTCAGTCTGGCCTGAGCGCTATTACAGGTCAGTTAACTTCCCTCGTCACTCTGCTGACTCAGGTAACAGACGGCGCTAATTGCCGCCTTGCTGTCCCGCTACTGGCCGAGCGGCGGATAGATATCGAAGCGATGGCTTTTGGTCACTACCGCCGACTGTGTTGCAACGCCTGCCAGCGGCGGCGCATAGTCAGGACGTTTCACCACAATACGCTTCTTCGCCAGACGACGCGCGGGTTCCAGCAGCGCGTCGGCGTCTTCATCCGCCCCCACCAGCGACTGAAATACCCGCATCTCTTTTTTCACCATCGCGCTCTTTTGCCGGTGCGGATACATCGGGTCGAGATAAACCACGTCCGGCGCAGGCGTAATATCACCAAGCGCCTGAGCGCTCGGCGCATGGATCAGCGTCAGCCTGTCGCGCAGCCAGCCGCCAATCTCTTCGTCCCGGTAGCCGCGCTGCAGCCCATCGTCCAGCAGCGCCGCTACCACCGGATGGCGCTCCAGCATGCGCACGCGACAGCCGATAGCCGCCAGCACGAAGGCGTCACGCCCTAACCCGGCGGTCGCGTCTACCACGTCCGGCAGATAATCGCCTTTAACGCCAGCCGCTTTCGCCACCGCTTCGCCGCGCCCGCCGCCGAAGCGACGACGGTGCGCCATTGCGCCAGAAACGAAGTCGACAAAGATGCCGCCCAGCTTCGGCTCATCGCGCTTGCGCAGCTCAAGGTGGGTCGGCGTCTGCACCAGCGCCAGCACGCAGGCTTCGTCATGTTCAAGCTGCCAGCGCTGTGCCAGATGCGACAAGGCGCCGTCACCGGCGCCCGATTCATCAATCAAACAGATCTTCACTGCAACCGTTATCCCTTGATGCCGTAATGTTCCAGCATCGCATCCAGCTGCGGCTCACGACCGCGGAAGCGCTTGAACAGCTCCATCGGCTCTTCCGAACCGCCGCGCGTCAGGATGTTGTCGAGGAAGGACTGGCCGGTCTGGCGGTTGAAAATGCCCTCTTCTTCGAAACGCGAATAGGCGTCCGCCGCCAGCACATCCGCCCACAGATAGCTGTAATAACCCGCCGCATAGCCGCCAGCGAAGATATGGCTGAAAGCGTGCGGGAAACGGCCCCATTCCGGGCTTGGCACAACGGCCACCAGCTTTTTCACTTCGCGCAGGGTCTCAAGGATCTGCGCGCCTTTCGCCGGATCGAACTCGGCGTGCAGGCGGAAGTCGAACAGGCCGAACTCCAGCTGACGCAGGATAAACAGCGCCGCCTGGTAGTTCTTCGCCGCCAGCATCTTGTCGAGCAGCTCTTTCGGCAGCGGTTCGCCGGTTTCATAGTGGCCGGAGATAAAGGCCAGCGCATCCGGCTCCCAGCACCAGTTCTCCATAAACTGGCTTGGCAGCTCAACCGCATCCCACGGCACACCGCTGATGCCGGAAACACCCGGAGTTTCGATGCGCGTCAGCATATGATGCAGACCGTGGCCGAACTCATGGAACAGCGTGGTCACTTCATCATGGGTAAACAGCGCGGGCTTGCCATTCACCGGACGGTTAAAGTTGCAGGTCAGATAGGCGACCGGCTTTTGCAGCGTGCCGTCTGCTTTACGCATCTGGCCGACGCAGTCATCCATCCAGGCCCCGCCGCGCTTATGCTCACGCGCGTAGAGATCGAGGTAGAAGCTGCCGCGCAGCTCGCCGCTCTCATCAAACAGGTCGAAGAAACGCACGTCGGGATGGTAAACGTCTACGTCGGTACGCTCTTTAGCCGTGATGCCGTAGATGCGCTTCACCACCTCAAACAGGCCGTTGACGGCGCGCGCTTCCGGGAAGTAAGGACGCAGCTGTTCATCGCTAATGGTGTAGAGATGCTGCTTCTGCTTTTCGCCGTAGTAGGTGAGATCCCACGGATTCAGCTCGCTGACGCCGTACTCTTTCTCGGCGAACGCGCGCAGCTGCGCCAGCTCTTTTTCTGCCTGCGGACGGGCGCGTTTCGCCAGATCGTTCAGGAAGTCGAGCACTTGCGCCGGGTTTTCCGCCATTTTGGTGGCCAGCGATTTATCGGCGTAGGAGTCGAAGCCCAGCAGCTGTGCCAGCTCATGACGCAGCGCCAGCTCTTCCGCCATAATCGGGCCGTTATCCCATTTGCCGGCGTTCGGGCCCTGATCGGAAGCGCGGGTCGAATAGGCGCGATACATCTCTTCGCGCAGCGCGGCGTTGTCGCAGTAGGTCATAACCGGCAGATAGCTTGGAATATCCAGCGTCAGCAGCCAGCCTTCCTGCTCTTTGGCTTCGGCCTGCGCTTTCGCCGCCGCCAGCGCGCTTTCCGGCATGCCGGAGAGTTCGCTTTCGTCGGTGATCAGCTTGCTCCAGCCCATGGTCGCGTCCAGCACGTTGTTGCTGTAGGCCGAACCCAGCTCGGAGAGGCGTGCGGCGATTTCGCCATAGCGCTGCTGCTTCTCTTTATCGAGGCCGATGCCGGATAGCTCGAAATCGCGCAGCGCGTTATCTACCGCTTTCTGCTGCGCCACGTCGAGCGTAGCGAAGTTCTCGCCCTCTTTCAGGTTGCGATAGGCCTGATACAGCCCTTCATGCTGACCGACCCAGGTGCTGTACTCCGAGAGCAGCGGCAGCGTCTGTTCATAGGCCTGACGCAGCTCCGGGCTGTTTTTCACCGAGTTGAGATGGCTTACCGGCGAGAAGATACGGCCGAGACGATCGTCGACTTCCGCCAGCGGCTGCACCAGGTTTTCCCAGGTATAAGGCGCGCCCTGAGCCACAACTTTTTCCACCGCTGCGCGGCACTCGTTCAGCGCCTCGGTCACGGCGGGCACCACATGTTCAGGCTGAATGGCGGAGAAAGGCGGCAGCGTAAAAGGCTGGAGTAATGGATTGGTCATAGCGCAGTCCTTGTTCAATGTATGGGGCGCGCGGGGCGCGCAACGCAATCGTACTAACATGCGGCTAAGTGTAGCGAAAATCAATGCCACCCAGGCTGAGCGGCGAAGAATCGACTCGCGAAGGTTCGCGACGGAGAATCGGCCAGCATTTTTCGCCTTCAGCAGGTATAATCTCGCTTACTTGCAGTACGCCTTTTTACGCCAACCGCGGAATCCCCACTGTTATGCTGAGCTATCGCCACAGTTTTCACGCCGGCAACCATGCCGACGTGCTGAAACACACCGTACAGAGCCTGATCATCAGCGCGCTGAAAGAGAAAGAAAAGCCGTTCCTCTACCTCGACAGCCATGCTGGCGCAGGCCGCTATCTGCTGAGCGGCGAGCACGCCGAACGTACCGGCGAATATCTGGAAGGTATCGCCCGCATCTGGCAGCAGCCGGACGCGCCGGAACTGCTCAAGCCTTACCTCAACGCCATTCGCGATCTCAATCCCGGCGGTACGCTGCGCTACTATCCCGGCTCGCCGCTTATCGCGCGCTATCTGCTGCGTGCAGAGGACAAACTTCAACTTACTGAGCTGCACCCCAGCGATTTCCCGCTGCTGCGCGGTGAATTCCTGAAGGACAGCCGCGCCCGCGTAGAGCGCGCCGACGGCTATCAGCAGTTGAAGGCGAAACTGCCGCCGCCGACCCGCCGCGGCCTGATCCTGATCGATCCGCCTTACGAGCTGAAAAGCGACTATCAGGCGGTGGTGAAAGCGATCCATGAAGGTCACAAGCGCTTCGCTACCGGCGTTTTCGCGCTCTGGTATCCGGTGGTGCTGCGTCAGCAGATCAAGCATATGCTGCGCGACCTCGAAGCGACCGGCATCCGCAATATTCTGCAGATTGAGCTGGCGGTTCGTCCCGACAGCGATCAGCGTGGCATGACCGCATCGGGCATGATTGTCGTCAACCCACCGTGGAAGCTGGCGCAGCAGATGAACGACCTGCTGCCCTGGCTGCACCAGAAGCTGGTGCCTGCCGGAACCGGCCACACCAGCGTGACGCAGATCGTACCGGAATAAGCCCGTCAGGTTTTACAGCGTAAACACCGCCAGATCATGTGCCAGCTCGGTATTCGGAAATACCGAGCGGCACTCCTCCAGCAAACGCGGCATATCGCGCGGCAGATAGCGCGAACTAAAATGCGTGGCGATAAGGCGCTTTGCGCCCGCTTCTTTCGCTACCTGCGCTGCCTGCAGCGTCGTGGAGTGGCCGCGTCCGTTGGCCTTCTCCTGCAAGGCCGCCTCCAGCGTGGTTTCATGCACCATCAGATCGACATCGGCCGCCAGCTGCAGCGCCATTGGCGTCGGCGCGGTATCGCCGAAAATCGCCAGGGTTTTGCCTCGGGTCGCCGGGCCGAGATAGTCCGCGCCGTTAATTACCCGGCCATCCTCCAGCGTCACGGTCTCTCCCGCTTTCAGCTGCTGGTACCAGGGGCCACGCGGCACGCCCTCCTCTTTCAGACGCGCGGCGTCGAGAAACCCCGGCTTATCGTGCTGCTCAATCCGGTAGCCGAAACAGGGTACTGGATGCAGCAGCGGCCAGGCGCTGACGCGGAACTCGCCGTCGTCAAGCACCAGACCCGCCTCGATCTCAATAATCTCCAGCGGATAGTCGGTGTAGGAGCCGCTTAGCGACAGCGCAGTCTCAACAAAGCGTTTGATGCCTTCCGGTCCGTAAATGGTCAGCGGCTCGATAATGCCGCCCATGGAGCGGCTGGTCAGCAGCCCAGGCAGGCCGAAAATATGATCGCCGTGGAGATGCGTGATGAAAATTTTAGTCATGCGGCTCGGCTTAAGTGGTGAACGCATGTACTGGAGCTGCGTCCCTTCCCCGCAGTCGAATAGCCAGGTGTCGCCACGCGACGACCAGGTAAAAGCGATGGAGGTAACGTTGCGTTGCAGGCCAGGCGCGCCGGCGCCCGTACCGAGAAATGTAAGCTGCATGCTATGCTTCCCTGTCAGTAATGGGAGGATTCAACCCTATTACAATCATAGGCGCAATCTTTGCGCCGTCTCGGCTCTCAGCGTTACAATCCTGACCAAACTCTTGCAACCGGATGGACACACCATGACACGACATTATGACTATCTCGCCATTGGCGGCGGCAGCGGCGGCATTGCCTCGATTAACCGTGCCGCCATGTATGGCCAGAAATGCGCGCTGATCGAAGCCAAAGAGCTGGGCGGCACCTGCGTAAATGTGGGTTGTGTTCCGAAGAAAGTGATGTGGCATGCGGCGCAGATCGCCGAGGCTATCCATCTGTACGGTCCGGATTACGGCTTTGATACCACGGTAAACCATTTCGACTGGAAGACGCTGGTGAAAAACCGCAGCGCCTATA
Source organism: Pantoea sp. UBA5923 (assembly GCF_002431095.1). Taxonomy (NCBI): domain Bacteria; kingdom Pseudomonadati; phylum Pseudomonadota; class Gammaproteobacteria; order Enterobacterales; family Erwiniaceae; genus Pantoea; species Pantoea sp. UBA5923. Next base: position 129,096 of record NZ_DJDN01000027.1, read on the forward strand.
TCGACCGCATCCACACCTCCTACGACAACGTGCTGGGTAAAAACAACGTCGACGTAATCAAAGGCTTCGCCCGCTTCGTTGACGCCCATACGGTAGAGGTCAACGGCGAGCGCATTACCGCCGACCATATTTTGATCGCCACGGGCGGCCGTCCGAGCCATCCAGCGGTGCCGGGTGCCGAGTACGGCATCGACTCTGACGGTTTCTTTGAGCTGGATGCGCTGCCGAAGCGTACCGCAGTGATCGGCGCAGGCTATATCGCCGTTGAGCTGGCGGGCGTGGTTAACGCGCTGGGCTCTGAAACGCATCTGTTTGTGCGTAAGCACGCGCCGCTGCGCGGCTTCGATCCGCTGATCACCGACACGCTGGTAGAAGTCATGAACGCCGAAGGCCCGACGCTGCACACCCATGCGGTGCCGAAAGCGGTCATCAAGAACACCGACGGCAGCCTGACGCTGCAGCTGGAAGACGGGCGCGAACAGACCGTAGACTGCCTGGTATGGGCGATCGGCCGCGAACCGGCGACCGATAACCTGAATCTGGCGGTAACCGGCGTGGAGCTGTACGAGAAAGGTTATATCAAAGTCGACAAGTATCAGAACACCAACGTCAGCGGCATCTATGCGGTGGGCGACAATACCGGCGCGGTAGAGTTAACGCCGGTTGCGGTTGCGGCGGGCCGCCGTCTCTCAGAGCGCCTGTTTAACAACAAGCCGGACGAGCATCTGGATTACAGCAACGTCCCGACCGTGGTATTCAGCCACCCGCCGATCGGCACCGTCGGCCTTACCGAGCCGCAGGCACGCGAGCAGTATGGCGATGACCAGGTGAAAGTGTATAAATCTTCTTTCACCGCCATGTACACCGCCGTCACGCAGCACCGTCAGCCGTGCCGCATGAAGCTGGTATGCGTTGGCGCGGATGAGAAAATCGTCGGCATTCACGGTATCGGTTCAGGTATGGATGAGATGCTGCAAGGCTTCGCGGTAGCGCTGAAAATGGGCGCGACCAAAAAAGACTTCGACAATACCGTGGCGATCCATCCGACCGCGGCGGAAGAGTTTGTCACTATGCGTTAACAGCGGCGTATAGCCTTGCCGGTAATGACTGACAAAGCCCGCTTTCTGCGGGCTTTTGACTTTTAGCTTCGCTATGTCTTTTTGTTGGCAAGGTTTCAGGCGCCCATCAATCTGCCTGAACGCGGCTCAACTGCTCTTCTGTCAGCCCGGTGGCTTGTAAAATCGACTCGCGCGGCATGTTCATTTTCAGCAGGCTGCGCGCAACCTCGAGTTTCGCTTCAAGCTTGCCCTCTAACTTTCCTTC
>NZ_DJDN01000027.1:130430-196816 GCF_002431095.1 Pantoea sp. UBA5923
TGTTCTGCAATAGTCATCAGTGCGTCCCCTTGTTGCGGCATTCGCTGTGCCAGTTCGCGAACAAAAGCGCTGGCGTCTGACGTTTCGCCTGCCTGAACAATATAGTGTACCAGCGATATTATTTGCGATGAAGAGAGCCAGCCCGCCAGCATAATGGACGCAACCCTGTCCATCACCTCCATCAAATCGCGCTGGCGAATATGTTTTTGCAGCAGCGTGAGCGCGGCCATACGACGATGCTCAGCTATCTCTTCATCTGGGATAACAGTGACGTCCACCAGCGGAAACGGGTTACCGTAGAGTCTTTCGGCCAGGGCCGAGTCGCTGAACCCATCCAGCCAGCAGGACGAGTATGGATAGGGGCTGCGTTTACCAGCGTAAAAAAGCACGGGTATCACCAGCGGCAACTTTTTATGTCCGGCATCCAGGTGACGCTGCATGGCGGCTACTGCATAACGCAGCAGCCGGAACGCCATATGCTTATCTGGCGTCGACTGATGCTCGATAAGCACATGCACATAGCCGTCGTCGCCGCTTTTGGTTTTCAGGCTGTAAAGTACATCGCTGAAGTACTGGCGCAGATCATCTTCAACAAACGAGCCTGACACGAGCTTTAGCGTATTGAGATCGCAAATGGCGCGTAATTCTGATGGAAGATGAATTTCCATAAAGTCGCGAGCGACCTCCGGCTGGCTGAGAAACTGTCGGAAAGTCGCATCATGCGGAGTCGGCGTGCTGTTTTTCTTTTCCATTTTTTCTGACTCTGGAAAAACATCCGCCGAGCCTATCACAGCTGAAAAAACAGTCATTAGCGATACCGTTAAGCGCGCCAGATCCAATACTGAGTTACAGGTCTCTTTGCGTGATCCGTCACGCTGGGACTCAGGCAGCACCTGCCGCTGAGTTCATTGAGGTAGGTTCGATCGGCCTCGAATCCGGGAAAAGGCTAACGGAAAAAGCACGCGAAAACTCGCGTTCAATCTTCTGTCGGCGTAGGCTTAAAACACAAAAATAAACTTCACATCGCATTCAATATGATTGTTCGTCCTTATCAGCACTGGTTCCGTCGGCTGCTGGGCTGGCACGGTTCGGTGTTGCCGAAAATCGCTTTCCGCCTGTCGTTAAACCTGGTGATGTCGATTATCGCCATCGTCTGCTTTCAATGGTACGAATCCCTCGGCGTCCATCTCACTACCGCGCCCTTCAGCCTGCTCGGCGTGGCGCTGGCAATCTTTCTTGGCTTTCGCAACAACGCCAGCTATGCGCGTTTTACCGAAGCGCGCACGCTCTGGGGAAGCATGCTGATTACCCATCGCTCGCTGCTGCGTCAGGTAAAGAGCGTGCCGCTGGAGGCGGAGAAGGCGCATGAGTTTGCGGCGCTGCAGATGGCGTTCAGCTACAGCATGAAGCATCAGCTACGCAACAGCGATCCGCGTGAAGATTTGATGCGTTTGCTGCCGTTACGCTGGCGCGAGGAAGTGATAAACAGCCCGATGCCCGCCAGCCGCGCGCTGCTGTGCATGGGAAAATGGCTGGGCGAACAGCGTCAGCAGGGCAAGGTGTCCGATATTCTCTGGCAGAGCATGGATGAGAACCTTAACCATCTGTCGCTGGTGCTGGGCGGATGCGAGCGCATCGCCTCAACGCCGATCCCCTTTGCCTACTCGCTGATCCTGCACCGCACCGTCTCGCTGTTTTGCACGCTATTGCCGTTTGCGCTGGTGAGCGATCTTCACGGCATGACGCCGCTGGTCTCAATGTTTATCTCCTACACCTTTCTGGCGCTGGAGTCAGTGTCGGAAGAGCTGGAGGATCCCTTCGGCGTCGAGGCCAATGATTTGCCGCTTAACGCGCTGTGCATCGGCATTGAGCGTAGCCTGCGGGAAATGAACGACGACTTCCCGCTGCCGCCAGTGCTGCAACCTGACAACCGTCGGGTGCTGACCTGATTAGCTGAGGCGGTCGAGCCAGCGCGCGTAGGCCTGATCCCACAGCGCGGCAGGCGTACCGGCTGTGCCGAGGCCGAAACCGTGGCCGCCGCGGCTGATCTCTATCAGCTCAACCGGCACGCGGTTGCGCCGACAGGTATCGCGCATCAGCTCGGTATTATAGGGGTTAGAGATGTGGTCATCCTCCGCCTGCGCCAGGAAGGTAGGCGGGTAGTTGCGGGTTACGTAGTTCTGTACTGACCAGTTCGCCTCTTCTGCCGGCGTCGCGTTGTTACCCACCAGAATGCGGTGCGTGGTGGTATGGGTATAGGGCGCTTCCAGCGTAATCACCGGATAAATTAAGCCGACGCTGTCAGCTTTCGGCACCACATTATCCAGCTCATCCTGAATCTCGTAAGAGCGGAAATCTGGCCGCGCCGCCGCCATGCCGAGCAGATGCCCGCCGGCGGAAAAGCCCAGCAGATGCACTTTGCGCTCAAACGAACGTACCAGACGAATGGCGCGCTGCGCATCCTGTAGCGGCGCAAGGTGTCCCGCCTGCCACTTCTCTTCCGGCAGCCGATAGCTCAGTACATAGGCGGTATAACCGTTGCTGTTGAGCCAGCGCGCCACCGGCCAGGCCTCACGCCCCATGCCGATAAATTTATAGCCGCCGCCTGCCGCAATCAGCACAGCTTCTCCGTTGGGGTTTTCCGGCTTGAATCGCTGAATCGCCGGGCTGACGATATTGGACCAGGAGCCATGTTTGTTCACGCGCAGCGGCCCGGACGGCCCGCCGCCGCCCGGCGGCTCGTCAGGCCACAGCGGAATGACTTCATCGCGGGCAAAAAGTTTGCCTGCGGTCATAGAAAGGAGAAGGGCCCCAGACCCCAAAAGAAAATGTCGACGCGTGATCATGATGCCCGTTAAGTCAATGCCAGTACGCTGATTCAGACGCGCCTGCCTGTGGCGGCGCTGTTATTATGTGACCTGTATCAATTGCTGGCGATTATGTACGCAATCTGGGGAAAAATGCCACAAAAAAACGCGCCCTGATGGCGCGTTTATGCAGAGCAGAAAAAAGCTTAATCTTCCTGCTGGAACTGCGTCATAACCGTCTGCTCGCACTGCTGTTCATCGGCGCGAAGTTTACCCCGCTCCTCCTCTCCCAGTTGCAGCCAGGCATTCGCCACCTCGTTTGCGATATCTTCGTCGAACGACGGCTGATTCATTGCGCTGGAGGATTTACTCATCGCCGTATAGCTTTTCATTTTCTGCACGTAGGAATCCGCGGTGCCGACCTGAGTTTCCCCGCTGACGATATGACACAGCTTGCTGGCATAAACATTTTCCTGCGGGATGTTGGTGCCATCGTCAGCGGCCATCGCAGCCGATGAAGTCAGCATCCCCAGTAAAATTAATAACGACTTTTTCATATCCACTCCTGTTTTAACCTGTGACGGTCTACTCTTCGTTCTGCCGGGCGGAAAGGCGCGCCGAGCGCCAGTTCAGCAGCGGCGTCACCGTCACGCCATGAATTACGATGCTGCACACCACCAGTGTCAGCGCCATATCAACCATTGTTTCCGCCTGCTGGCCCGCCATGCCGTGTACCCAGGCGAAGGCGATGTAGTTAATACTGCCGATGCCGCGAATGCCCAGCCAGCCTATCAGCAGACGTCGCACCGCCGGGATGCCGCAGCGCAGCGTCGTCAGCCACACCGCCAGCGGTCGCACCACGATAAATAATGCCAGTCCCAACAGAACGCCGTCGAGGTTCCAGTGGTGGGCCAGCGTCACGCCCAGCACCACCATCATCGCCGCCGCCAGCAAACGCTCAATCGTATCACCAAATGAGAGCGCATCGCTGACCACCAGCCCGACCGATTTCACCATATTGCCGCTTTCGCCCGCATGCTCCAGACGGTTGTTGGGATTGACCAGCGCCTCGGCGGGCAGCACCCGCTGCTCTTCGCTCAGCTCTTCCGGGGGAAAACTTTTGAAAACGCGCAGCTCGGCGCGGCGCAGTCCGACGCCTGCGGCGAAAGTCGCCAGAAAGCCGGACGCGCCCAGCGTTTCCGCCGCCGCATAGCTGAGCGCGATCAGCGCCAGCGCGAGGAAGTCGCTGGGCGCCACATCGCCGTGTGCGTTGCGCAGCCTTGTCGCCAGCACGCCGACAAGGCGGCCGAACAGAAAGCCCAGCCCCAGGCCGCCGCCGATGCCCCAGATCACCTCGACGGCGGTCCAGTGTCCAAAGCTGCTCCAGGTGAGACTTTCGCCGTTAAACAGCAGCAGCGCCAGAATTAGCAGCGGCAGCGCCGAACCATCGTTCATGCCCGCTTCGCTGGAAAGCGCCACGCGCAGCGCGTCATCGTCGCGCGCGTCGTTGACAGAGATGAGGCTTGCCAGCACCGGATCGGTCGGCGCGACGATAGCGCCGAACGCCAGCGCCAGCGGCCAGTCGAAGCCTGCCAGCCAGTGAACCAGCAGCGTCATGCCGCCGACCGTCAGCAGCATCGCCGGAAAGGCGAGCCGCATGCCGAGCCGCCAGCTGTGCGCACGTAGCGGCAGGCGCAGCTTGAGTCCGGTAATAAACAGCGAGGCCGCCATAGTGATTTCGGTAATATGCGCGGCCGCTTCCGAATGTTTCAGAATATCAATCTGTACGACGTCGAATACCCAGGGTCCGCAGAGGATCCCGGCTAACAGATAGAGCCCAAACGAGGTTACTGGCCCGCGGTGGATCCACCCCGAAGCCAGCGACATTAATAACAGAAGGCAGCCGGTTGCCGCCATCCAGGCGAGAAAGTTCATAACGCTCCGTTTTCCCTGAAGATTACGTATAATCCTGGCACAAGAGCGCGAAAGCGGGATCAGTTCTTCAGATGACGGCTCGCCAGGCGAAGCGCAAGACTTGCGGCACCGGCCAGCGTGGCAAGGGTTACAACGCCGTTCCAGCCCCAGCGCGCCAGCGCCAGGCTGCCCAGCGCGGCGCCGGTCGCCATACCAATAAACACCACGGTAAACAGCAGCGCGTTAAGGCGGCTACGCGCTTCCGGCGCCAGGCTGTAGACCAGCGTCTGATGCGCCACCAGGGTCGCCTGCACCCCAAGGTCGAAGCCGATAGTGCTGAGCACGATCAATGCCAGCTGGGCGGGCAGCGGCAGCGCGGGCAGCAGAAACATCAGCGCAAAGGAAACCGTTACCAGCCCGGCACCAACAATGGTGACGCGCGCCGGACCGATACGGTCGGCGATGCTGCCCGCCAGCGGCGCAGCCATCGCGCCCGCTGCGCCCGCCAGGCCGAAGGCACCCGCTACCGCGCTGTCGAGATGAAAGCGGTCGCTGAGCATCAGCGCCAGCGTCGACCAGAAGGCGCTAAAGCCTACCGACAGCAGACCCTGCGCCAGCGCCGCCCGGCGCAGCGTCTGATGATGCTGCCAGAGATGCGCCAGCGACAGCAGCAGTCGTGGATAACTCACTGAAGTGCCTGGCGTAAAACGCGGCAGCACGCGCCACAGCGCAAGGCTGATAAAGAGCACCAGCGCCGCAGCGAGCCAGTACATGGCGCGCCAGCCGAAATACTCCGCTACCACGCCGCTGACCACGCGCGACAGCAGAATGCCAACCAGCAGACCGGTCATCACCGTACCGACCGTTTTGCCCCGGCTGCGCTCGGGTGCCAGCGCGGCGGAGGCCGGAACGATATCCTGCGCGACCGTCGCCGTCAGGCCGGTGGCGAAGCTGGCAATCAGCAGCGCGTTCAGTCCGCCGGAAAAGCCGCACAGCAACAGCGCCGCCACCAGCAGCAGACCTTTTATCAGAATGATGACGCGGCGATCGTGACGGTCGCCCAGCGGCGCCAGCAGCAGAATGCCCAGCGCATAGCCCATCTGCGTCAGCATCGGCACCATGCCGACCGCGCCGACGCCGACGCTAAACTGTTTGCCGATGATATCCAGCATCGGCTGGCTGTAGTAAATCGAGGCGACGCTCAGCCCTGCGCCTGCGGCGAGGGTAAAGACCAGCGGGCCGGGCAATCTTTCAGTCGGGGTGGCCGCAATGCTGTTAATGGCTGACATAGTTTCTTTCTCCACAGGTATATGGCGCTTAGTAAAGCGGATTGCCGCCATACGTTGTAGACTGATAAAAAACAAAACTGTTATGCGTGATACGTATGAGCAACTTATCCAGCCCCGATCGTATTGAACTGATGCAAACCTTTATCCGCATCGTCGAGAGCGGCAGCCTGTCGGCAGCGGCGGCGCAGCTTAACACCACTCAGCCCACCATCAGCCGCCGACTCCAGGCGCTGGAGCAGCGGCTTGGGCTAAAGCTGATTATGCGCACCACCCACGCGCTGAAGCTGACCGACGACGGCGAGCGCTGTTATGCCCATGCGCGCCAGCTGCTGGCGACCTGGCACGCGCTGGAAGATGATCTGACCCACGCCAACGACGAGCCGGTCGGCACGCTGCGGGTGCGCGCGCCGCACGCCTTTGGTCAGGATCAGCTGGTCGCCCCGCTGGTGGACTATCTGATGCGCTATCCGCGCCTGAACGTGGAATGGATGCTAAACGATCGCACGCCGGACTTTATCGCCGAGAATATCGACTGCGCGATTCAGGTCGGCGCGCTGAGCGATCCCGCTATCGTGGCGATTTTGCTGGCGGAAGTGCCGCGCATCGTCGTCGCCTCGCCCGCTCTGCTGGCGCAGCACGCGCCGGTCGACGCCGTGGAGCAGCTGGCGGATTTACCCTGGCTGGCACTGACCAGCTTTTACCGTAACGAAATTGCGTTACAGCGGATTGACGACGGCCAGCCGGTTAATATGGCGATTGCGCCGCGACTCAGCAGCGACAGCCTCTACGCGGTGCGCAAAGCGGCGCTGATGGGCATGGGCGCGGCGATTATGTCGTCATGGGTGGTACAGGAGGATTTAGCGCGCGGCGAGCTGGTTCAGCTTACGCCGCAGTGGCAGGCGCCGCCCTTGCCGGTCTGGCTGACCTACCCCTGGGCAAGCTACTACCCGGCGCGACTGCAGAAGTTCTTCGAGATGGTGCGGGAAGTGATGCCGCAGCTGACCGGCACGCGGCCAGCAGGGACATTTCAGCGCTAAGAGGCGGAGCCGCCTCCTGGCAGTTATGAATACTTTTTATCGCTCTTCGACATCGTATCCAGCCAGCCCATCACAAAGGCCGACAGCACAAAGGTCAGATGGATAATCACATACCACATCAGCTTGTCGTTGGGCACGTTGCGCGCTTCCATAAACACGCGCAGCAGGTGGATAGAGGAGATGGCAACGATAGAGGCCGCGACCTTGTTCTTCAGCGAGCCGGAATCCATTTTGCCAAGCCAGCTCAGCTTCTCTGTATTTTCGTCGATGTCGAGTTTAGAGATAAAGTTCTCATAGCCCGAGAGCATCACCATCACCAGCAGACCGCCTACCAGCGTCATGTCTACCAGCGACAGCAGTAGCAGGATCAGATCGTTTTCCGCGATACTGAGAATATTGGGCAGCAGGTGAAGAATTTCTTCGAAAAACTTAATCGTCAGCGCCAGCAAACCCAGCGAAAGTCCAATGTAAACCGGAGCCAGCAACCAGCGCGACGCATACATCAGGTTTTCGGTAAAACGTTCCATAATTTCCCACAGGTGATCAGACAGGTGGGGCAGTATAACCCATCCTCTGTGAAGTTATTTCAGCGCCTCTTCAGAAATTTCAGGCGCGGGCGGCAGCGGCAAGGAGAGGCGGAACGCTACGCCACCCTCGATGCGATTCTCTGCCCAGATGCGCCCGCCGTGGCTCTCGACAATGGTTTTGCAGATCGCCAGTCCCAGCCCGACGCCTGGCACTGACGACTCCTTATCGCCGCGGGCAAACTTGTCGAAAATACGCGTCAGGTCTTTGTCGGCGATGCCCGGCCCGTTGTCCCATACCGCAACCTCTAACCGTTCGCCGTCGCGCCAGGCGCGGATGCCGCGCTGCGCGCTGTTGCCCGCATATTTCAGGCTGTTCTCAATCAGGTTGGTCAGCACCCGCTCCAGCAGCGCGCTGTCGCCTTTAATCAGCACCAGCTCCGACGGCAGATCGAGCGTGACGCCGTGTCCTTTCAGCGAAGGTGCCATGCTGCTGAGCGCGCCGCCAATCACCTCGTCCAGCGCCAGCCACTCTTCGCGCAGGTTCAGCCCGCCCGACTGAATGCGCGCCATATCCAGCATATTGCTCACCAGCCGGATAGTGCTCAGCGTCTGCTCGCGGATCTGGTTCGCCTGCGTGACATATTTTGACTCTTCGCTGGCCAGGTCCAGCATCAGCATCTCCGCCTGGCCGAACAGTACGGTAAGCGGCGTGCGCAGATCGTGCGACAGCGCGGAGAGCAGCGCGTTGCGCAGCTGTTCGCGCTCCGCCGCCAGCCGTGACGCCGCCTCGCTCTGCGACAGCGCCATCCGCTCCAGCGCGTTGGCGATCAGCACCGTAAAGGTCTCTACCAGCCGCTGCTGCTCCGGGATCATCAGCTGACGCAGGTTTTGCGGCTCCACCACCAGCAGCCCACGGCAGTGCGCGCCGCTCTTCAGCGGCAGGATCTGGTACGGTACGGCAGGCAGCGTATCGGTGCCCGCGCCGGCGGGCTGGCCCTTGCTGTAGCTCCATCTGGCGATAGCGCGATCCGGCTCGCTGCCAGGCGTCGCCGCGCCCGTCGCGACCAGCTCACCCTGTTCGTCCGGCAGCAGCAGCAGGCTGCGCGCCTGCAGGGTGACCTCGATAACGCGCTGGCTGGTGGCAGCAATATCTTCTGACGTCAGCGCGCTGCCGAGTGATTTCGCCATCTCGTAGAGGTGGCGCGCGCGCTGTTCGCGATAGCGCGCCACGCGCGCCTGATAGCGCACGCCCGCAGTGAGATTGCCGACGATAACGCCCACCGCCAGCATGACCGCGAAGGTCACCAGATACTGCAAGTCGGAGACCGCGACCGTACCGGTCGGCGCGACGAAAAAGAGGTCGAAGGCGAGAATATTCATCACCGTGGCGATCACCGACGGCCAGCGCCCGTAGCGCAGCGCGATAATTACCACCGCCAGCAGGTAGATCATTACGCCGTTGGCGGTATCGAAGCCGGCCAGCAGCCAGCGTCCGGCGGCGGTCACCACAATGCAGAGCAGCAGCGCCATCAGCACGCCGCGCAGCGGCAGGCGCCAGCGGTCACCGGTCACGCGCGCGTCGGCTAAGGCTGGCGCCTCGCCGACAGGCTCATCGAGCGCCACCACCAGCAGATCGAGATCGGGCCCCAGCTTGCCGAGGCGCGTGGCGAAGCTGTCGCGATGCCAGCGCCGCAGCGGCCGACGACCGGTAACGATCTTGCCCAGGTTATGTTCGCGGGCGTAGCGCAATACCGCCTGCGCCTCATCGGGATCGGAGAGCGTGGCGGTCTCCGCGCCCAGCTCCTGCGCCAGCTGAAGGGTTTTCAGGATAGCGCGCCGCCGCGCTTCCGGCAGCCGGTTAAGGCGCGGCGTCTCTACATAAACCGCGTGCCATTCGCTGCCGAGCCGCGCCGCCAGCCGCGCGGCGGTGCGCACCAGTTTTTCGCTGCCGGTATCGTCGCCGATGCAGAGCAGAATGGCGTCACGCGTGTGCCAGACGCGGTCGCGTCCCTGCTGGTCGCGCCAGGCGCGCATCTGATCGTCAACGCGGTCGGCGGTGCGCCGCAGCGCCAGCTCGCGCAGGGCAAACAGGTTGCCCTTGCGAAAAAAGTTTTCGATGGCGCGCTCCGCGCGATCGCCGACATAGACTTTGCCCTCTTTCAGGCGCTGGCGCAGATCGTCCGGCGGCAGATCCACCAGCACGATCTCATCGGCGCTGTCGAAAAAGGGGTCGGGCAGGGTTTCGCGCACGCGAATGCCGGTCACGCCGCCTACCACATCGTTAAGGCTTTCCAGATGCTGCACGTTGACGGTCGTGATCACATCGATGCCTGCGTCCAGCAGCTCGTCGATATCCTGCCAGCGTTTGGGATGGCGCGACCCTTGCACGTTAGTATGCGCCAGCTCATCCATCAGGATAACGGCCGGATGACGCGCCAGCGCCGCGTCAAGGTCGAACTCGGCATGACGCGAGCGGCCGGTAGCGCGCCGCGGTAGCTCAGGAAGCCCGCGCAGCAGACTGGCGGTCTCTTCCCGGCCGTGGGTCTCTACCACGCCGATCAGCACGTCGAGCCCCTGGGCGCGCAGCCGCTGCGCCTCCTGCAGCATGGCGTAGGTTTTCCCTACGCCCGCACAGGCGCCGAAGTAAATTTTCAGCTTGCCGCGATGGCTGTCAGCCTGTTGCAACAGCAGCGCATCGGGATCGGGGCGTTCACGTTCGTCGTTCATCACGTCCTTCAGGGTTGAGTCAGCGCATCCAGCGCCAGGTTAAGCCGCAGCACGTTGACGGTAGGATCGCCGCTAAAAGCGAGCAGTGGCCGCTCCGTATTCGCGTCGATCAGCTCCTCTACCCTTTTCAGCGGCAGCTGACGCGCGGTGGCGACACGCGGCGCCTGCCAGTGCGCGGCGGCAGGCGAAATCGCCGGATCGAGCCCGCTGGCCGAAGCGGTCACCAAATCCACTGGCACCGCCTGCGGCGAGAGCGGGTTGGCGGCGCGCAGCGCGGCGACGCGTTCCGCCACCGCCTTATCCAGCGCCGGATTGCTTGCCGCCAGATTGCTGCCGCTCGACGCCAGCGGATTATAAGGCGCGTCGCCGGTCGCAGACGGACGTCCCCAGAAATAGCCAGGCCGGGTAAAGTTCTGCCCGATCAGCGCCGAACCGCGCTCTTCAATCAGCGATCCGCTGGCCTGTGCCGGAAACAGCCACTGTGCCAGGCCGGTAGTAAGCAAAGGATATCCCACGCCGGTCACCAGCGTGAGCAGCAGTAAAACTAACATTGCCGGACGTAACTGACTCATATTTTTCTCCTTATGCCAGACCCAGCAGCACTAACAGCAGGTCGATGGCTTTAATGCCGATAAAGGGCACCAGCAGCCCGCCCACGCCATAGATCAGCAGGTTGCGTCGCAGCAGCGCTGCCGCGCTCAGCGGCCGATAGCTCACCCCTTTTAGCGCCAGCGGGATCAGGAAGACGATCGCCAGCGCGTTAAAGATCACCGCAGAGAGAATGGCCGACGACGGCGAATGCAGATGCATCACGTTCAGCAAATTAAGCTGCGGATAGGTCGCCGCGAAGGCTGCCGGAATAATGGCGAAATATTTAGCGACGTCGTTGGCGATGCTGAAGGTGGTGAGCGACCCGCGCGTCATCAGCATCTGTTTGCCGATGTGCACCACTTCCAGCAGCTTGGTGGGGTTCGAGTCGAGATCCACCATGTTGCCCGCCTCTTTTGCCGCCTGGGTGCCGGAGTTCATCGCCACCGCCACGTCAGCCTGCGCCAGCGCCGGGGCGTCATTGGTGCCGTCGCCGGTCATCGCCACCAGTCGGCCTTCCGCCTGGTACTGGCGGATCAGCGCCAGTTTGGCTTCCGGCGTCGCTTCCGACAGAAAGTCATCCACGCCCGCTTCCGCTGCGATCGCCGCCGCGGTCAGCGGGTTGTCACCGGTAATCATCACGGTTTTGATACCCATCTTGCGCAGCTCGGCGAAGCGCTCTTTGATGCCGCCTTTGACAATATCTTTTAGCGCCACCACCCCCAGCACCTTCGCCCCTTCCGATACCACCAGCGGCGTGCCGCCTGCGCGTGCCACCTCTTCCACCAGCGCGTTGACCTCCGTGGGGAAACGACCGCTGTTGGCTTCGATATGACGTTTTACGGCGTCCACTGCGCCTTTGCGGATCAGGCGGTTCTGCACGTTTACGCCGCTCATACGCGTCTGCGCCGAGAAGGGAATAAAGCTCGCGCCCAGGCTGTTAAGGTCACGCTCACGCAGGTTAAATTTCTGTTTCGCCAGCACCACGATGCTGCGGCCCTCTGGCGTTTCATCCGCCAGCGAGGCGAGCTGCGCCGCATCGGCCAGCTGCTCTTCGCTGACGCCCGGCGCGGGCAGAAATTGCGTCGCCTGGCGATTGCCGAGCGTAATAGTGCCGGTCTTGTCCAGCATCAGCACGTCGACGTCGCCCGCCGCCTCCACCGCGCGGCCGCTGGTGGCGATGACGTTGGCACCCAGCATGCGGCTCATGCCCGCTACGCCGATGGCGGAGAGCAGGCCGCCAATCGTCGTCGGGATCAGGCAGACCAGCAGCGCCACCAGTACCGTGACGCTCACCGGCGAGCCGCCCCACGCCGAGAAGGGCCACAGCGTGACGGTGGCCAGCAGAAACACAATAGTCAGCGATACCAGCAGAATGGTCAGCGCGATCTCGTTGGGGGTTTTCCGCCGCTTCGCGCCCTCTACCATGGCGATCATGCGATCGAGAAAGGTCTCGCCCGGATTGACGCTGCACTGGATCACCAGCCAGTCGGAGAGGATGCGCGTGCCGCCAGTGACCGAGGCAAAGTCACCACCCGACTCGCGGATCACCGGCGCGGATTCACCGGTAATCGCGCTTTCATCCACCGAGGCGCCGCCCTCCAGCACTTCACCGTCACAGGGAATAATGTCGCCCGCCTCCGCCAGCACGATATCGCCTTTGCGCAGGCTGTCGGCGGAGACCTGCTGCCACTGCCCGCCGTGGCGCGGCTCAGCCAGTTTTTTCGCGAAGCTGGTTTTCTTGACGCCTTTCAGGCTGCTCGCCTGCGCCTTGCTGCGCCCTTCCGCCAGCGCCTCGGCGAAGTTGGCGAACAGAACGGTAAACCAGAGCCAGAGCGCGATGGCGCCGGTAAAGCTGGCGCGGCCGTCGAGCCAGCCGCCCGCCATGCCGAGCGCCAGCAGCGTAGTGAGCAGGCTGCCGAGCCAGACCACGAACATCACCGGATTGCGAAACTGTACGCGCGGATCCAGCTTTTTCAGCGCGTCGAGCAGCGCGACGCGCATCAGTGCGCCGTTCAGCGCCTGTTGTTGACGACTCATGAGTGCGTACCCTGAAGAAGTTGCAGATGCTCGGCGACTGGGCCCAGCGCCAGAGCGGGAATAAAGGTCAGCGCGCCCACCAGCAGCACCGCGCCGATCAGCAGCGCGATAAACAGCGGGCCGTGGGTCGGCAACGTGCCGTTGCCTACCGGCTGCGCCTTTTTCACCGCCATGCTGCCCGCCAGCGCCATCACCGGAATAATGATGCCGAAGCGGCCGACCAGCATGCAGAACGCCAGCAGCAGGTTCCAGAACGGCGTGTTGGCGCTCAGGCCGGCAAAGGCGCTGCCGTTGTTGTTAGCGGCGGACGAGACCGCGTAGAGCACTTCGCTGAAGCCGTGAATGCCCGGATTCGCCATTCCGGCGCGGCCCGCGTCGGTCATCATCGCCAGCGCGGTGCCGAGCAGCACCAGCGTCGGCGTCACCAGAATCGCCAGCGCGGTCATCTTCATTTCGCGCACGTCAACCTTTTTGCCGAGGTATTCCGGCGTGCGGCCAATCATCAGCCCGGCGATAAACACCGCCAGCACTACAAAGAGCAGCATGCCGTAAAGACCCGCGCCAACGCCGCCGAACACCACTTCGCCCAGCTGCATCAGCCACATCGGCACCATGCCGCCCAGCGCGGTGAAGGAGTCATGCATTGCGTTAACCGCGCCGCACGACGCAGCGGTAGTGATCACCGCAAACAGGCTGGAGTTAAGAATGCCGAAGCGCGTCTCTTTGCCCTCCATGTTAAGGGCGCTGTCCGCGCCGAGCGCCAGCAGGTGCGGGTTGCCGCGCGTTTCCGCCCACATCACCGTCACCACTGCCACCACGAACATCAGCGACATCGCCCAGAGCAGCATATGGCCCTGGCGGCGATCGCGCACCGCATAGCCAAAGGCGAAACAGAGCGCCGTCGGGATAAGAAATATCGCCAGCATCTGTACAAAGTTAGTCAGCGCGTTGGGGTTCTCGAACGGATGCGCCGAGTTGACGTTAAAGAAACCGCCGCCGTTGGTGCCCAGCATCTTGATCGCCTCCTGCGACGCCACCGGCCCCATCGCCAGCGTCTGCTTCGCCCCTTCCAGCGTGGTGATCTCGTGGTACGGCAAAAAGTTTTGAATGCTGCCCTGGCTGACGAACAGCAGCGCCATCAGCAGGCTGATCGGCAGCAGCAGATAGAGCGTAATGCGCGTCAGATCGCGCCAGGCGTTGCCGAGCTTATCGGCCGCGCGGCTGGCGAAGCCGCGGATCAGGGCGAACGCCACCGCGATGCCGGTCGCCGCTGAAACAAAGTTCTGCACCGTCAGACCGACCATCTGGCTGAAATAGCTCAGCGTGCTTTCGCCGCCGTAAGACTGCCAGTTGGTATTGGTGACGAAACTCACTGCGGTGTTAATCGCCAGATGCCAGCTCAGCGCAGGTAGCTGCTGTGGATTAAGCGGCAGCCGATCCTGCAACAGCAGGATCGCCGTCAGCAGCAGCAGGCCGAGCAGGTTAAACAGCAGAATCGCCAGCAGATATTGCGGCCAGCGCATTGCAGGCGCGTCTGCGCCCAGCAGACGCCAGAGCGGACGCTCGAATCCGGCCAGCAAAGGCTTATCGGCGATCAGCGCGGCCAGCCCGCGTCCCAGCGGCTGCGCCAGCACCATCAGCGCCAGTAAAAAAACGGCAATCAGTAAAAACGCATTGGCGGCCATCAAAACGCCTCCGCATTCAGCAAGGCATAGATCAGGTAGCCCAGTAATAAAAACACCAGCACGATGCCGGTTATCACGCCCACGCTCACAGCGACCTCCAGAGGGATCAGGGTTTCGCGTTAGCCTGCGCGTATCGGTATAAAGAAGCGGTTAAATTGCGCGGGGCGGGCGTAAAAAAGTTATAAAAATGGCGATAAAACAGGCGGATGACCGCGCATCTCTGCTGTTTTTAGTTATAAAACCCGGCGGCGCGGCGTAACGGCCACCTTAACGTTGTGAAGACGATTGATTTTCATTATCATTTCGATTTCCTTGTGAAATAATTGAGATGCGTTTTCTTTTTTCCCTGATGTTACTGCTGTGCAGCTGCGCCTCTTTCGCCAAATCGATCGTCGATATTACCGGTCAGCGCGTCACCCTCCCTGACCATCCACAGCGGGTGATTCTGGGCGAAAGCCGCATGCTCTATACCCTGGCGCTGATCGTGCCCGGCAACCCGGCGGCGCAGATCGCAGGCTGGCCTGCGGATATGGCGAAGTATGACGCCCAAAGCTGGCAGCAGTTCACCACCGCTTTTCCGGCGATAAAGGCGGTGCCGCAGCTTGGCAGCGGCGCGCTGCGCGATCTCAACCCTGAGCAGGTGCTTAAGCTCAAACCCGATCTGATTATTCTGCCGCGCCTGGCGAAAAGCGGCGCGGGAGAGGCGCATTTCCGCCAGCTGATGCAGCAGGTCAATGTGCCGGTGATCTATGTTGACCTGCGCGTCGATCTGCTCAACAACACGGTGCCAAGCCTGAAAATCCTTGGCGAGGTGTTCAACCAGCCGCAGCGTGCGCAGGCGTTTATCGATTTTTATCAGCAGCATATGGAGGCCGTTCGCGCCCGGCTGGCAAGCTATCACGGGCCGAAAACCCGCGTCATGCTACACCTGCACCTGGGCCGCCGCGACACCTGCTGCACCACGGCGGTCAACGGCAATCTCGGCCAGCTGCTCGCTTTTGCGGGCGGCGACAATATTGCGGCGGGCGCGGTAAAAGGCGTTTTCGGTGAGATCAATCCCGAACAGGTGCTGGCTCAGCCGCCGCAGGTTTATATCGCGACCGGCATGGCGGATGCGAACAACGACAAAACGTTGCAGCTCGGCCCGCAGGTAAGCGCAGACCAGGCGGCGCTCAGCCTGCAAAAGCTGCTGGCCGCGCAGCCGGTACTCAGCCAGCTTGAGGCGGTGAAAAACCATCGCGCCTGGGGCCTGTGGCACAACTTCTACCTCAGCCCGTGGCACGTCGTGGCGGTGGAGGTGTTCGCTAAGGCGCTCTATCCGCAGCTTTTTACCGACCTCGATCCGCAACGCACGCTTGAACAACTTTATCAGCGCTTCCTGCCGCTGAATTTATCAGGGACCTTCTGGAGCCAGTTACCTCAATGAAAAACGTTTCTTCCCTCCTGCTGGGCGGCGCGCTGCTTTCCAGCAGCCTGCACGCGCAGGAATCCACGCTGCTGGTGACGCAAGACGCAGCGTCGCAGGAGAGCGGCTATCAGCCGCACAGCAGCGTGACCGCCACGCGCGCGCCGGCAAAAATTCTCGACACGCCGCAGAACGTGACCGTGGTGCAGCAGCAGGTGTTGCAGGACAGCGACGCGCAGGATCTCGACGACGCGGTGAAATTTGTCAGCGGCATTACCCAGGCCAATACGCTGGGCGGCACTCAGGATGCGCTGATTAAGCGCGGCTTCGGCGATAACCGCGACGGCTCGATCCTGCGCGACGGCGTGCGTTCGATTCAGGCGCGCAACTTTACGCCCACCAGCGAGCGCGTCGAGGTGCTGAAAGGCCCCTCCTCCATGCTTTACGGCATGAACGAACCGGGCGGCCTGGTCAACGTCATCAGCAAGAAGCCGCTGCTGACGCCGCAGGTGCATCTGGAGGGACGCAACAGCAGCTTTGGCGGCGGCGGTGGTCGGCTCGACGTCACCGGCCCGCTCGGCACCAGCGGCTTCGCGGGCCGGTTTATCGTCGATCACGACGAGACGGATTACTGGCGTAACTTCGGTCGCACCCGCCAGACCACCATCGCGCCGTCGCTGATGTGGTTTGGCGAGAGCACCACTCTGCGCGTCGCCTGGGAACATATGGAGTATCTGGTGCCTTTCGATCGCGGCACAGTCATTAACCCGAAAACCGGCAGGCCGGTGGATACGCCGCGGGAAGAGCGTTTCGACGAGCATTTCAACGCCACGCGCGGCGATCAGGACACCCTGACGCTGGCCGCCGATCAAAACCTGAGCGACAGCTGGACGGCGCATCTCAACTACAGCTTTACGCGCAACACCTACAGCGACCACCAGGCGCGCGCCACCGCCTTTAATGCCGATACCGGCGTGCTGACGCGCCAGGCCGACGCCACCGGCGACGCGCAGAGCCGTTCGCAGATGGTGCAGCTGACGCTGAATGGCGATGTCGACTGGGGCCGCGTAAACCATCAGCTGATGGCGGGATTCGACTACGAAGCTGACCGCACCTTCCGCGGTGACATGCTGCGCGGCAAGAAAAACACCCGCTTTAATATCTGGCATCCGGTTTATGAGGAGATGTCGTCGACCTCGACGGTGAGCGCCGCCGACAGCGACCAGCGCGAGAATATCGACAGCCGCGGCCTCTTTTTACAGGATGCGATCCGCCTGACGCCCAACTGGCTGCTGCTGGGCGGCCTGCGCTACGACAGCTTTGACGTAATGGCAGGCAAAGGCCGCCCGTTCGTCACCCGCACCCGCAGCTCCGACAGCCGACTGGTGCCGCGCGCAGGCGTGGTTTACAACCTCAACAGCTGGTCAAGCCTCTACGCCAGCTACACCGAATCTTTTAAGCCCAACTCCTCTGTCGCCACCGAGATCGGCTCGTTGCCGCCGGAGCTGGGCAAGGCCTGGGAAGTGGGCGGCAAGATCGATCTGCCCAACGGCGTTACCGGCACGCTGGCGCTGTTTGATATTCAGAAGCGCAACGTGATGGTGGATGAACTGGTGGATGGCGAGACCGTAACGCGCACCGCTGGAAAAGTGCGTTCGCAGGGCGTCGAGCTGGATCTGGCGGGCAAGCTGACCGACTCGCTCAGCCTGGTGGGCAGCTACGCCTGGACCGACGCGCGCGTCACCGCCGATCCGCAGAATAACGGCAACGCCATGCCTAATACGGCGCGCCATACCGCCGCGCTGTTTCTGACCAACGATTTCGGCACCACCGGCCTGCTGGCGGCGGACGATCTGCGCGCAGGCGTCGGCGCGCGCTACGTCGGTCGCCGTCCCGGTGATGCAGCCAACAGTTTTTATCTGGATGATTACACGGTGGCGGACGCTTTTATCGCCTGGCAGATGCCGCTTAGCGGCTACCGCGTGAAGTGGCAGGTCAACGTCAACAACCTGTTTGATAAAACCTTTTATCCGTCGAGCGGCAATAACCTGCGCGTCGCTGTAGGCGATCCGCGCGAGATCGTGCTGCGCGCCAGCGTCGATTTTTAACTCGCCAGCGCCCAGACGCGGTTAAGATCGGCACTTCCCCACAGCAGACCCTCTTCTGCGCCGATGATGCTGTCGGTGCAGAAGCTGTCGCCGAGATCGATACGTTCCGGCTTCACTTCGCGCTGGGCGTGCAGCGACCAGAAGGCGTGCACCACCGGCTTAATCAGCGAGCGCTCGCCCGCTTTTACCACCAGCGCCACGCGCCCTGACGCCAGCCGCACCAGCGAACCCACCGGATAGATGCCGATGGCGCGCACAAAGGTGTGCAGGATCTGATTATCGAAGTGGCCGCGCCAGCTCAGCATATTGTGCATCGCTTCGGCGGGAGACCAGCCCTTACGGTAGACGCGCGTTGAGGTAAGCGCGTCATAGACGTCGCACACGGCGGCCATACGCGAGTAGAGCGAGATCTCCTCTCCTTTTAGTCGGTGCGGATAGCCGCTGCCGTCATACTTTTCATGATGATGCAGCGCGATATCCAGCAGATCGGTATCTGCGTTCGCCTCCATCAGCATCTGCGCGCCGGTAACCGGATGCTGACGCATGACTTCAAACTCGTCATCGGTGAGCTTGCCGGGTTTATTGAGGATCTCCAGCGGCACCGCCGCCTTACCGACGTCATGAAGCAACCCGCCCATGCCGACGCGCAGCACCTGTTTATTATCCAGGCCAAGCTGCTGCGCCAGGTTAATCATCAGGCCGCAGACCGCCATGGAGTGCAGCCAGGTGTAATCGTCATGGTTTTTAAGGCGCGCCACGCTCAACAGGGCGGTCGGCTCGCGCCGGATAGAGCCGGCGATTTCATCCACCAGCTCCAGCATCCCCGTCAGATTGAGACCATGACCGAGGCGTGCCTCGTTGAACATCGCCATGACCTGCGGTTTGCCCTGCTGGAAAATCTTCTGCGCCTGGTCCAGCTCCTGAAAAAAGGGCATGCGGTCGATGGCCTTTTTGGCAGGCGGCGGCGCGGCAGGCGCCTGCACTGACTTATTCAGATCGATCCAGAGCTGCTGGATCCCTTCTTTACGCAACATTTCGATCTGGCGCGGATCGGTCACCAGCATCTGATTATGGATGCGCGTATCTTTGATCCACCAGACCTCGAGCTTATGGATAAACATTCCGGGTCGCAGCTCGTCGACAGTGATTTGCTTGAGCAAGATATCTCTCCTTAGGATCACTCCTGGTAGAGAAGTATCGGCAAATGAGCAAATTTTCTTCAGTGGGGATTTAAGTGGTCGGCGCAGCGCGCGCCGACCCGGCGGGAAATTTATACTGCCTTAATGCCACGCGCCTCTTTTTGCGCCTCGCGCGTTGCCTCCCGGGTCTGCGCCTCGCCGACTCGATTGATCGGCCCCATCACGAACAGGAACAGCAGCGCGGCGACCACGCAGTGCGCGCCGACAAACACCAGCCCGATGCTGTAGCTGCCGGTCAGTCCGACGATTACGCCAAACAGCAGCGGCGTCACGAAGCCAGCAATGTTGCCGATGCCGTTAAAGATGGCGCCCGCCAGCCCCACCGCCTCTTTCGGCGCGGTATCGCTGATCACCGTCCAGGTGCCTGCGCCCGCCGCCACGCCCTTGCCGAAGAAAGCGAAGGACATAATGGCAATAATGCCGACGTTGCTCGGTATCACCGCCGCCATAATCAGCGACGCCGCCATCAGCATGCCGACAATATAGGGCGTTTTACGCGCCCAGGAGATGCTCCAGCCGCGCTTGATCAGCATGTCAGAGATGTAGCCGCCGCTGATCCCGCCAAGAAAGCCGAACAGCGCAGGCGCGATAGTGGCGAAGCCGGCATCAAGAATATTCATGCCGCGCGCCTGTACCAGATAGATAGGAAACCAGGTAATAAAGAAATAGCTGAGCGCGATGGTGCAATACTGGCCGAGGTAGGCGCACCAGAGCATACGGCTGGAGAGCAGCGTTTTGAACATCGCCCGGTTTACCGGCGGACGCGCCTGCAACGTTTGCGACGCGTCGATATCGACCAGGGCGCCGCCGTCAACGATATGACGCAGCTCGCTTTCTGATACGCCGGGATGGTGGCGCGGCTCGTGCATATAGGCTGCCCAGACAAACACCGCCAGCACGCCGATGCCGCCCAGCACGAAGAAGGGCCACTCCCAGCCGAAGCGCGATACCAGCCAGCCGGAGAGCGGCGAGAAGATCGCAACGGCGAAGTACTGCGCCGTACTGAACAGCGCCGAGGCGCGTCCGCGTTCGGCGCTGGGGAACCACATAATCACCACCCGCGCGTTGGCGGGGAAACTCGGCGCTTCAATCAGTCCCAGCGCAAAGCGTAGCGTAAACATCAATACCAGCGCGGCGGTCATCCCGCCCGCGAACTCGCCGACGAAGCCCATCGCAATGGTTGAAATCGACCAGAGCGCCAGCGTGACGCCATAGACTTTCTTCGCGCCGAAGCGATCGAGCAGCAGCCCGCCGGGGATCTGACCGATCACATAGGCCCAGCTAAACGCGGCGAGGATCAGGCCGAGCTGGATCGCTGACAGACCAAACTCATCTTTGATCGCCGATCCTGAGATCGACAGGATCGAACGGTCAGCGTAGGCCACCACGGAAAGAAACAGGATCAGGCAGAGGATCCAGATACGCACGCGGGTGGGCCGCGCGCCGGCAGAGTGCTCTCTTATCATCAGGTCTATTCCTCAAAAAGGAGCGTGCTGCTCCGGAAAAATGATCAGGAATGCTGCGTTGAACGCCCTGTTGAGGAAATATAGGTAGCAGGCGAAGGGTTGGTCATTGGGCGAATGGTGAAATCATGCGCGCTAACTGGTACTGATTTTGGCGGCCTTCACAAAGCAGCTTGCGGCACCGCACATAAGCGGGACAAAGGCTGGCTGGCGCATGGGGAATGTGCGCCAGCTCCAGGAAATCATGGCCGGCTACGCTATGAAACGCAGCGGTTCACGGTAAAAAACGCAAAGAGACGAACAATTCCTCCCGCCCTCTGCTTTTACTTACTCCCCCCGCAGCAGCGCCATCAGAATAATGTCGTGATATTCGCCATCGCGCAGGCAGGCCTTGCGGCGTACGCCCTCCTGTTCGAAGCCGATGCGCTGGTACAGCCGCCGCGCGCGCTCATTATCGTGAAATACCTCCAGCTCTACGCGCGTCACGCCCAGCCAGTTAAAGGCGTAATCAAGACCGCTGCGTATTAAACGTTCGCCGATTCCGCGCCCGCTGAAAGCGGGATCGACGCCGATGCCGAAGCTCAGGCCGTGGCGGGTACGAGGTCGGTTTTCGACAAACAGGGTCAGTTCGCCGACCATCTTTCCGTCAAGCTCGGCGACGAAACCGATATAGCCTTCGCTATCCATACGTTCGAACTTTTTCTGCCATGTCGCCACGCTGGGGAACGGCAGCTGCGTGGTCCAGCGATAGACGTCAGGATGGCTGTAAAGACGCTGAAACCCAGCGGCATCACTGGGTTCACGACCGCGAATGATCAATTCCATATCGGTAATCCCTTTTAAGTTGCACTAAGCTGTTTACTCTCCCCAGGCGCAAAGAGAGTCGTTATGTTGTATCGCCGTTTCGAACGTTTTATCAATATTTTCCAGGATGCTCCATCCGATTCGCCGCCAGGCCGCATCGGCTCCTTCTATTTGTACTATCTGCGCCAGGTGTGGCCAAGCTTTGCGGCGCTGCTGGTTGTCGGGCTGGTATCGGCGCTGATTGAAGTGGCGCTGTTTAGCTACCTGAGTCGCATTATCGACCTGGTCAACAGCGCGACGCCCGCCACGCTGTTCGCCGAGCACTGGCCCATTCTGTTGTGGATGGCGTTTGTCGCGCTAATCCTGCGTCCGGTCTTTATCGCGCTGCACGATATGCTGGTGCATCAGAGCATCAATCCGGGCATGACCAGCATGATCCAGTGGCAGCAGCATAACTACGTGCTGCGCCAGAGCCTCAATTTCTTCCACAACGACTTCGCCGGACGCATCGCCCAGCGCATCACCCAGACCGGCAACGCGCTGCGCGACTCCGCGGTGCAGCTGGTAGACGCCATCTGGCATGTGCTGATCTATGCGATAACGTCGCTGGTGCTGTTTGCGGAAGCGGACTGGCGGCTGATGATCCCGCTGGTGCTGTGGATAGCTGCCTATATCGCCTCGCTGAGCTACTTTGTGCCGCGCGTAAAGGCGCGCTCCGTGGTGGCGTCGCAGGCGCGCTCGAAGCTGATGGGCACCATCGTTGACGGCTACACCAATATCGCCACCATCAAGCTGTTTGCGCATCACGATCTGGAAAAGCGCTACGCGCGTGAAGCGTTGCAGGAGCAGACCGACAAAAATTATCGTCTGAGCCGCATGGTGACCAGCATGGACGTTACGCTCTCGTCGCTGAATGGCCTGCTGATCGTCTCGACCTCCGGCCTGGCGCTGTGGCTGTGGAGCCAGTCGCTGATCAGCGTCGGCGCCATCGCGCTGGCGACCGGTCTGGTGGTTCGTCTGGTCAATATGTCCGGCTGGATCATGTGGGTAGTCACTGGTATTTTTGAAAATATCGGTACGGTGCAGGACGGTATCAATACCATCGCCCAGCCGCTCAGCGTGCAGGACGCGCCGCAGGCGAAAAAGCTGGAGGTGACGCAGGGTCAGATCCGCTATGAGGATATTCGCTTTGACTACGGCGGCGGCCATCAGGTGATTAATCGTCTTAACCTGCATATCAAGCCCGGCGAGAAGATCGCCCTGATCGGCCCTTCCGGCGCCGGTAAGTCAACGCTGGTCAATCTGCTGCTGCGCCTCTATGACCTGAACGGCGGCCGCATCACCATCGACGATCAGAATATCGCCGAGGTGACGCAGGAGAGCCTGCGCGGCCAGATCGGCATGATTACTCAGGACACCTCGCTGCTGCACCGATCGATTCGTGACAACCTGCTCTACGGTCGCCCTGACGCCACCGAAGAGGAGCTGCAGGCGGCGATTCATCGCGCGCGCGCCGACGAGTTTATTCCGCGCCTCTCCGACGCCGAAGGGCGCACCGGACTGGATGCGCACGTTGGCGAACGCGGCGTGAAGCTTTCTGGCGGCCAGCGCCAGCGTATCGCTATCGCGCGCGTGCTGCTGAAGAATGCGCCGATTTTAATCATGGATGAGGCGACCTCCGCGCTCGACTCTGAGGTGGAAGCGGCGATTCAGGAGAGTCTGGGCGCGCTGATGGAGGGTAAAACGGTTATCGCCATCGCGCACCGCCTGTCGACCATCGCCAAAATGGATCGGCTAATCGTGCTGGATAAGGGACATATCGTCGAAATGGGCAACCACAGCGAGCTGCTGGCGCACAACGGTCTCTATGCGCGGCTGTGGCGGCACCAGACCAGCGGCTTTGTCGGTGACCATTAATCGCCGCGTCGATACGGCAAGGCGTCGCGCGCTTCATCAGCCCAGGCGCGCACGCCTTCCCGCTCTTCCTGAAGAAAATCCGCCACCGCATCGCGCAGGCCTGGATGCGTCAGATAGTGCCATGAGGTGGTGATCTGCGGTTCAAAACCGCGTACCAGCTTATGCTCGCCCTGCGCGCCGGCGTCGAAGCGCTTCAGGCCAGCCGCGATGGCGTAGTCCATGCCCTGATAGAAGCAGGTTTCGAAATGCAGGCGATCGAACTCCGCCAGGCAGCCCCAGTAGCGCCCGTATAGCGTCTCGCCATCCACCAGACAGAAAGCCATCGCCGCTGGTTGATTTTGCAGATGCGCTATCGCCACGCGAATGCTGTGCGGCATCCGCGCCGCCAGCAGGCTGAAAAAGTCACGCGTCAGATAGGGCCGCTGACCGCGCACCGCATAGGTATTGGCGTAGCAGGTGTAAATGAAGTCCCACTGATCCTCGCGCAGTTCATCGCCGCGATACCAGATAAACTCAAAGCCGCTCTGCGCCACCAGCTCGCGCTCTTTGCGCAGCTGTTTGCGCTTGCGCGACATCAGGGTATCGAGAAAGTCCTGAAAATCACGATAGCCGCGATTATGCCAGTGATACTGGCAGCCGAGCCGCATCAGCCAGTCCGGCTGCTGACGCAGCAGCGCATCGGCGCGCGCGTCGGTGAAATTGATATGGGCGCTGCTCAGTCCCTGACTGTGCAGCCTCTCCGGCAGCGCGGCGAGCAGCTGCGCGGCAGCCTGCGCTTCGCCCAGCACGCGTGCGCCGGTCACCGGGCTGAAGGGGATCGCGCCCAGCCATTTTGGATAGTAGCGAATGCCCGCGCGCTGACAGGCGTCCGCCCAGGCGTGATCGAAGACATATTCGCCCCATGAGTTGCGTTTGCGGTAGCCGGGTACGGCGGCACGCAGCGCGCCCGCTTCCCGCCACAGCAGGTGATCCGGCTGCCAGCCGCTCTCAGCGCGCACGCTGCCGCTCTCCTCCAGCGCCAGCAGAAAGGCATGACGTAAAAAGGGCTGATCGTCGGGCAGCAGCGCGTCCCATTCAGCGGCATCGACATCCGCCAGCGAAGCAAGGTGAAGCAAAGACATGCAGAACTCCAGGCCAAAACGGGCGAAAGGTTAGTCAAGCAGGTTTTGCCGCACAGCGAAAGGGCGACGGCACCTAATGTGAAGCGACGAAAAGCGCGTTCGGCTGGGCGGGCGGCAGCGCGAAGCTGTTACGCAGTCGCCTGGCCTCTTCGCCTGGCGACAGGCCGAACAGCCGTCGGAATTCGCGACTGAACTGCGATGGACTTTCGTAACCCACGGCAAGACTGGCCGCGGCGGCGGTCATCTGCTGGCGCACCATCAGCAGCCGCGCCTGGTGCAGACGGATCGACTTAACGTACTGCATCGGCGACGTCTGGGTGATGGCGCGAAAATGGGCGTGAAAAGTCGCGTGGCTCATCCTCGCACAGCTGGCAAGCTGCGCGACATCCAGCGCCTGCGCATAGTTTTGATGAATATGACGCAGCGCCTGGGCGATTTTGCCGAAGGCGCCCTGCTGCGCCAGCGCGGCGCGCAGTTCACCTCCCTGCGCGCCGCTCAGCACGTGGAAGTAGATTTCACGCACCAGCGCCGGGCCGAGCAGCGCCGCCTCCAGCGGATCGCTCAGGACATGGAGCAGCCTCGTCACCGAGCGCTGCAGCGCGTCGCTGAGCGGCGTGGACAGCATTCCGGCCGGCTGCTGCGACACCGTCGCGCCCGCCTGCTCCATCTGCAGCAGCAGCTCCGCCGCTACCGGCAGATCGAGGTGCATATAGATCGCAAGCAGCGGCGCCTCCGCGCTGGCATCCGTCTCCATGGTGAAGGGCACCGGCACTGATACTGCCAGGTAGTGCTGCGCGTCGTAACAGTAAACGCGATTGCCGAAATAGCCGCGTTTGCGGCCCTGCAGCACGATGACGATGCCCGGATCGTAGAGCACCGGCGTGCGGCTCAGCGGACGGTTGGATCGCAGCAGCCGCACGTCGGGCAGCGGCGTCAGGTTGTAGCCTTCCTGCGGCGCAAGCGCGGCGAGCAGGCGTAGAGATTCAGCGTTCATGCGAGGATTATGCACAGTTCGGGCGCAATTTCCTTCTGCTGAGTGTGAAAATCAGCGTTTCAGGCAAGGATGGCAGATGAACAGGCATCCTCTTTTTGTCGCGGCGGGCGCAATCTGAAGCACCCCCTTAAAGAGGAAAACGAATGAAAAAGATCCTAATCACCGGCGTCAGCAGCGGCTTCGGTCAGGCGCTGGCACAGGCTGCGCTGGCGGCGGGCCACAGCGTTTTTGGCACCGTACGCAGCCAGCAGGCGCTGGATGCCTTTACGGCGCTGGATCCGACGCGCGCCCACGGCGCGATCCTCGACCTCACCGATGTAGAGCGTATCGCCCCGCTGGTGCAGGCGCTGGAAAAGGCACACGGCCCGATCGATGCGCTTATCAACAATGCAGGCTATGGCCACGAAGGCATTTTCGAAGAGGCAACGCTGGCGGAAATGCGCCATCAGTTTGAGGTTAACGTCTGGGGCGCGGTGGCGATGATGAAGGCGCTGGTGCCGCTTTTCCGCACGCGTCGGCGCGGGCGGATTATCAATATCACTTCGATGGGCGGCTTTATTACGCTGCCCGGCATCAGCGACTACTGCGCCAGTAAATTCGCGCTGGAAGCCTTTTCGGAAACCCTGAGCCAGGAGCTGGCCGGATTTAATATTGCCGTAACCGCCGTGGCGCCCGGTTCGTTTCGCACTGACTGGGCAGGCCGCTCCATGGTGCGTAGCGCACGCGTTATTCGCGATTACGATGCGCTCTTCAATCCGGTACGTGAAGCGCGCATCGCTAAAAGCGGCCGACAGAACGGCGATCCTCATAAAGCAGCGCTGGCGATCCTCAGCTTACTGGAGCATCCCGCGCCGCCGTCGCACCTGCTGCTGGGCAGCGACGCGCTGCAGCTGGTGCGCGACAAACTGCGCAGCCTTGAACGCAGTATCGCCGAATGGGAAAGCGTGACGCGCTCAACCGACGGCTAAGAGCCTGTACGTTGGCGATTCCAGCTGTAGAGGCGCTTTATGGATCGGCTCGTTTGGGCCGAAAGTTTGATCTCTGCTGCAGCCTGTTTAAATCTTATCAGCGCCGGAGGCATGACTATCCGTTGCTCAACCGCTATCTCAAGGGCATGCTGTCGGCTTCCGGCACGCGTAAGAGGGTGAATATCGAACCACAGGGCTACTATTCCATTAAGGCGCTCAATCCCAACGGCATCGTGCCGACAGGGGCCGATATGAGCGAATACGGTTTTTAAGGAGAAGCGGATGGCGAAAGCGTTAGTGATTTTTCTGCATGGCGTCGGCAGCAACGGCGAGGATTTAGCGTCGCTGGGGCATCACTGGGCGCCGCTGTTGCCGGACGTCATCTTCGCAGCGCCTGATGCGCCCTTTCCCTTCGCGCATGGCGCAGGCTTTGAGTGGTTCAGCCTTGACGGGGTGACGCCAGAGAATCGTCCTGCGCGCGTTCGCGCCGCCCGCGCAGCCTTTGACGACACGCTGGAAGCGATTCTCGCCCGGCATGCGCTGCGCGACGCCTGGGAAAAGGTGGTGCTGGTCGGATTTTCGCAGGGATCGATTATGGCGCTCGACGCGCTGGCATCAGGCCGCTTCCCGCTGGCGGGCGTGGTCGCTTTCTCCGGTCGACTGGCATTTGATGAGCCGCTGTCGCCTTCAGAACAGACGCCTGCGCTGCTGATCCACGGTCACGCCGATGCGGTAGTGCCGTGGCGCGAGAGCGAATCAGCCGCGCAGCGTCTGAAAGCCGCTGGCGTGCCCCTTGAGCTTCAGCTTGAACCCAGAACGGAGCACACCATTTCGCCACAGGGGGCGATGCGCGCCGCCGCCTTTATCGCTCAGTGTCTACAGGATTAAGGCCAGAAACGCCTTAACGCCGCATACGCCTGCTGCGCTGCCTCATGCGGCGGCAGGCGTTTCAGATCGTCATTGAACACCTCAATTCCCACCGGCCCCTGATAGCCTGCGCTTTTCAGCTTATCGACGAAGCTACCAATATCAATGATGCCAGCGCCAGGCAGCTGGCGCTGATGCTTAGCGAGTTTCATGATCGCCTGCTTATCCTGCGGCGGCGGCTGAACCGCCATATCGCACAGCTGCACCTCATAAATCCGTTCGGCGGGAATGCCATCGAGATGCGAAGCGTCGCCGCCCAGCGCGCAGATATGAAAAAGATCCACCACCAGCCCGATATTAGGCTGATCCAGCCGACGCAGGCGCTCCCACGCCTGCGGCAGCGTATTATCGACGCTGCACCACGCCATCGGCTCATACATGATGCGCATATCGAAGCGCGCCGCTTCCGAGGCCATCCAGCGCAGATCTTCGTCGATTTGTTCGGCAATACAGTCATCGCGGGTAGTGGCGGGCGCCTGGATGGTGTCGCAGCCCAGCGCTTTCGCCATGTCGATAAACTGGCGCAGCTCGTCCCGTTTTTGCAGGCGTAGCTCGCCGGGCGCACCGGTGAAGTCGCGCAGCACCTGCAGGTTGGTAAAACCCAGGCCCTGCTGCGCCAGACGCGCAGCGCCGCCCTGACAGGCCTCGACATCTTCACGCCAGATTTCGACCTGATCGAATCCCGCGTCGCGCGCGGCCTGTAGTTTCTGTTCAGGTTCACCGCTTAACAGCACCAGGTTAAGGAATGCAGGTTGAGTCATGAACGTCCTCCTTAATCGTCCGGAATAATCGGTTGCGACAGACGCGGAATGCCTCTGTGGCCGGTATTTGCCTTGCTTAGCCGAGCGCATTCACCAGCGCAAAGCCGGCAAAGGTCATCAGCAGCGATCCGGTGACGTGCACCAGCACGCTCGCCATCGCCCACAAATACTTTCCTGATTGTAGCAACATGAGAATTTCTGCCGAAAAAGTAGAGAAAGTCGTCAGGCCGCCGCATAAGCCGGTAACGATAAGCAGCTTCCAGGCGGGATCGAGATGGGGATATTTGATAAACCAGGCCAGCGCCGCGCCGATAATAAATCCGCCAGCCAGATTAACCAGCAGCGTACCCGGCGGCAGGCTGGGAAACAGCGCATTAAAGCGCAGCGAGATTAGCCAGCGCAGCGTACAGCCTGCAGCGCCGCCCAGCATAACGGCGAACAACGACTTCAACATGATTTGCTCCTGTAGTCGGCAATCGCGCAGGGTCGTGGCGGAGAGAGAAACAGCCTGACACACCAGTAACGCCTGCGAGAGGATTAGGGTTAATGTCAGGCGTCATCAGCCGCTGGGATCGCCAGCAGGCGGTTGGGAAAGGTGGAACGCCATCACCTTAAGGCGTTGATAATACGACGATGCACCAGGAGAGACAAGCGGGTCAGGTGAGCAGCAGGCGACGAAAAAGCAGATTCTGAATGCTTTGCCGCGACGAGAGCAGCAGATGAACGAAGATATTCGGCAGCGCCAGCGAGTAGAGGATACGATAGCCTCCGCTGGTATAACATTCGCGATAGCGGCTGATGCCTCAGGCCAGCAGTTCGCTACAGATCGGACAGCCTTCCGGAAAGGGCGCTACGCGCTGTTCGAACTCATCCAGCACGCGTCGAATCAGGGCCGTCGGTTCATTACCTACACTTCTGATGGACCAGATTTAGACTTTAAAAAAGCATGGGCAACTGTTTTGTTGCTTTTTCAGGCAATATCCCGCTCCGCAGGAGAATTCATGCGTACTCTGATTTTCGATACCGACATCGGCGTAGACGACGCCTTTGCGCTGGCTTACGCAGCGCGGACGCAGCGGCTGCTGGGCATCACTACGGTGTTTGGCAACGTGGCGGTGGGTCAGGCGGTAAAGAACGCCCGCCTGTTTTGTGAAAAGATGCAGATTGACGCGCCGATCTATCGCGGCTGCGCCCGCCCGCTGGCGCTGGCGCCCAGCGAACCGGCGAAACTGCATGGTGAGGATGGCTTAGGCGATGCGTTTGATAACGCGTACAGCGACATGGCGCCAGGCGCGGTGCAGTTTATTATCGACAGCGTGCGCGCGCAGCCGCATGAGATTACGCTGGTAGCCATCGGCCCGCTGACCAATATTGCTAACGCCATCAATCAGGCACCCGACATTATTCCGCTGGTAAAAGAGCTGGTGATAATGGGCGGCGCGTTCGGTACCGACGGCCATAGCGGCAACGTCACGCCCTTCGCCGAATTTAATATCTGGAAAGATCCGCACGCTGCCGACCAGGTGCTCAGCTCGGCGCTGAAGGTGGTGGTCATGCCGCTCGACGTAACGCATAAGGTGTTGATCAGCGGTCAGGAGGTGCGGCAGCTTAACCAGCCGGTACTCAACGCCATTGTGCGGCCCTATCTTGCCTATAGTCTGCAAAAAGAGGGCTTCGACGGCATGGCATTGCACGACACGCTGGCGATCGCCTGGCTCTGCCAGCCGGAGGCGTTTCAGCTGGCGGAAGGCCCGCTGCGCGTCATTACCGAAGGCATCGCGCGCGGCCAGACGGTACGCAAGCTGAGCGCGCTGGCGTCGCGGGAAGATCCGTTTCGCAATGTGCCCGCCCAGCGCGTGGCGCTGGGGGTTAATGCCGCGCAGGTGCGCGACCATTTCCTGCGCACGCTTAGCGGTCGAAGTGAATAACGCCTTTAATCAGCTCACGGTTGTTGATCACCTGTGGCTCGAAGCTTTCCGCCAGCGTCGAGAAGGCGAAATGGGCGTTGAGCATCATCTCGGCGCGCAGCTTGCCGCTCGCCATTAAATCGCGCACGCGGTCGAAATCTTCGCGCGTCGCATTGCGGCTGCCCATCAGGGTAGCCTCTTTTTTATGGAACTCGCTGTCTGGAATAACCAGATCGCCTTTGTGCAGACCGACATAGACCACGGTGCCGCCGTGGCGCATCAGATTGACCGCGTTGTTCATCGCTGCCGGGCTGCCGGTCGCGTCGATCACCTTCAGCGCCAGCCTGCCGTTGAACTGCGCGCGCAGCGCGTCGTAAAAATCTTCGCGCGCGGGATCGAGCGCCGCCAGACCCAGCTCTTTCGCGACATGCGCGCGGCGGAATTCGCTGGTGTCCGCGACCGCCACGCTGGCGCCTGACGCCGCCGCAATCGCCGCCACGCCCAGACCGATCGGCCCTGCTCCCACCACCAGCACATGTTCGCCTGCCGTGATTTGCGCCCGGCGCACCGCATGCGCGCTGATGGCGAACGGCTCAATCAGCGCAGCGGCTTCCGGCGCAACCTCTTCTGCCAGCAAGAGATTGCTGGCGGGCACCGCCAGGAACTCACAAAAGCCGCCATCCTGATGCACGCCGATCACTGAAATTTTTTCGCAGCAGTTGGTTTTCCCACTCTGGCAGGCGTCGCAGCGCAGACAGGAGATATAGGGGATCAGCGCCACGCGCTGGCCAGGCTCAACGCCCTGCGCCCCTTCGCCCAGCGCGACCACTTCGCCGCACAGCTCATGTCCCAGCACGCGCGGATAGCTGAAGAAAGGCTGATTGCCCGCCCAGGCGTGGATATCGGTGCCGCAAATACCGGCGGTGATGATTTTAATCAGCGCTTCGCCCGCCGCAGGCGCAGGTTGCTCACGCGTGGTCCAGACCATTTTCTTCGGTTCAGCGATGACCAGGCTTTTCATTGTCGTCATGGGAATTCTCCTGTTGTCCTGCCGCCTTTATGACGAATTGATCACAGACTGGCCGTTTTGCCCGCGCAATCTGTGAGGCGTGACGTTTTTTTTGGGATTTGAATGGTTTTTAATGAATAAAAACCCGGAGAGCATCCGTGAGCCGAAACCTGAATCTGCGCCAGAACGTTATCAACCAGATGCTGGAAGGGATCGCCCAGCACCATATTCGTTCGCCGCTGCCGGCGCAGGCGGCGCTGGCAGAGATGTTCAATATCAGCCGCACCACGGTGCGCCATACGCTGCACTATCTGGAGCAGCGCGGCGTGCTGGAGAAGGTCGCGGGTACTTACGTAATTGTGCGTCAGCCGCAGGACGAGGATGGATTCAGCGAGTTGTCCTCGCCGATCGAGCAGCAGGCAAGCCAGTTTGAACAGGCGTTTTTCGAGATGATTAACCTGCGTCAGCTCGCGCCCGGCGACGCCTTTAGCGAACTACAGCTGGCGCAGCGGGTTAAGGTCAGTCCGGTGGTGGTGCGCGAGTTTCTGCTGCGCTTTATGCGTTACGATCTGCTGGAGCCGGTAAAGCGCGGCCGCTGGCGCATGAAGAAATTTACGCTCGACTACGCCGACAAGCTGTTCGAGCTGCGCGAAATGCTGGAAACCCATGCGCTGACGCGCTTTCTGAACCTGCCGTCGCAGGATGAGCGCTGGATTCAGGCGCGCGACCTGCTGGATCGTCACCGCGCGCTGCGCGATACCATCGCCAGCGATTACCGCCAGTTTGCCGCGCTGGATAAAGAGCTGCATTCGCTGATCCTCTCCGCCGCCAACAACCCCTTTTTCAACCACTCGCTGGAGATCATCTCCGTTATTTTTCATTCGCACTATCAGTGGGATGAGCGCGATCTCAAGCAGCGCAATATCGTGGCGCTGGAGGAGCATATGGCCTTGCTCTCCGCGCTTATCAGCCGCCAGGATGTCGATGCGCTGCTGGCATTGCATAACCATCTCGCCACGTCGCGCTCGTCAATGGCGCGCTCTATTCGCCAGTACAATTAAAAACCGATTAAAAACCACAAAGCATTAGCTTCCGCACGAATCAGAAACAACTTCGCAACATCATGGCTGCATTGCTTCTAGTCTCGACTGCAACTCATGGCGGGCCGCTGGGCCGCTATGTTCTTTGACATCAGATAACGATAACGACCCCGCTACGGGAGTAAGCCATGGAAAATACCTCAACCCGCGATGCTAAAAACCCGGCTGCCGATGGGCAGGAGTATGTGCCCGCGCGCAGCGATATCGTGCGCTCGCCGCGCATTCGCAAGATTCAGATCACCGCCATGCTGCTGCTGCTGTGCGCAGCCATCATCAACTACCTTGACCGCAGTTCGCTCTCGGTCGCCAACATGACGATCCGCGAGGAGCTGGGTCTGAACGCCACGGAGATCGGCATGCTGCTCTCCGCCTTTTCGCTGGCGTATGGTCTGGCGCAGCTGCCCTGCGGCGCGCTGCTGGATCGTAAAGGCCCGCGCATTATGTTAGGCATCGGGATGTTTTTCTGGTCGCTGTTTCAGGCAGCCGCCGGGCTGGTGCATAACTTTACCCAGTTTATTCTGGTGCGTATCGGTCTCGGCATCGGCGAAGCGCCAATGAACCCATGCGGCGTAAAGGTCATCAACGACTGGTTCAACATTAAAGATCGCGGCATGCCGATGGGCTTCTTTAACGCCGCCTCGATGATTGGGCTGTCAGTGGCGCCGCCGGTTCTGGCCGCGATGATGCTGGCGTTCGGCTGGCGCGGCATGTTTATTACCATTGGCGTGCTCGGCATGTTCCTGGCGATTGGCTGGTACATGCTTTATCGCGACCGTGACAACAATACCCTCAGCGCAGAGGAGATCCATTATCTGCAGGCGGGAAGCGTCGCGTCGCGCAAGGAGCCGCTGAGCTTCGCCGAATGGCGCGGCCTGTTTAAGCAGCGCACCATGTGGGGCATGATGATCGGTTTCAGCGGCATCAACTATACCGCCTGGCTCTATATCGCCTGGCTGCCAGGTTATCTGCAGTCCACTTACCATCTGGATCTGAAAAGTACCGGCCTGCTGGCGGCGATTCCCTTCCTGTTTGGCGCGGCGGGCATGCTGCTCAATGGCTACGCGGTGGATGCGCTGGTGCGTCGCGGCTTTGACGCAGTAAAAACGCGTAAGGTCTGCATTATCTCCGGCATGCTGCTGTCGGCAGCCTTTACCGCCTTCGTGACGCGCGCCACCGACACCACCAGCGCCGTAACGCTGATCGGTATGGCGCTGTTCTGCATCCACTTTGCGGGCACCTCCTGCTGGGGGCTGATCCACGCTAATGTTACGGCGCGCATGACCGCGTCGGTGGGCAGTATCCAGAACTTCGCCAGCTTTGTATTCGCCTCTTTTGCGCCGGTCATCACCGGCTGGGTGCTGGATACCACTAAGTCGTTCAGCCTCGCGCTGATGATCTGCGCAGGTATCGCCGTCGCTGGCGCCCTCGCCTATCTGGTCCTGGTGCGTAAGCCCATTACCGACGGCGCGTAATAACAGAGCCGGGCGTTCGCCCGGCTAGTTCAGCTTATGCAGCGTCACGCCGTGGCGCGCGCCATAGCGCTCAATGCCGGCGATCACCTTCTCTACGCTGAGCGGCGGCGGCGGCGCAAAGAGCGGCGCGCGTTCCCGCAGCGCAGTGTCGAAACGGGCAAAGGTGGCGAAATCGTGTGGGAAACGCTCGGTATCCACGCCGACAAAATCCCCGGCGTGCGTGGCGCGGTCAAGCAGCTGGCGCCAGCGTTCGACAGGTGCGATGCCGATGCTCTCCGTACCGTGAGAAAAGAGCATCATATCGATATCGCGATAGCGCGGCTGACGATCCAGAAAACGCGACAGCGTTGCCGCTGATGGCTCGGTGCCGAACACCAGCCAGAAGGGAATGGCATGCTGGCGCATGGTGCACCAGGGGTCCATCAGCAGGAAACTATCGACCGTCAGACGCGTGGCGTGTATCCCCGCCGCCAGATACCAGTCGCGGTAGATTTCCGCCACCACGAAGCTCAACGCTTCAGGATCCTGATAGCGTATCTCCAGCAGTTGCCAGTTCCGGTCAGCCGCCATCCTTTTCAACGGCGCTTTGATATATTCATCCAGCCCCCACTCCGCCTCCGGCACATTGTCGGTTGGCGCAGGCGCATTCCAGCGGCTGCGATTGCTGCCGTAACGCGCCAGAAATCCCTCTACGCGCCCGCCGCCCTGCAGATACTCTTTCTCCGTCGCGCCGCCCAGCGCACCGAACTGAAAGAAAGAGCGATCGCTGGTGCGCGTCACCGGCCACTGGCGCGTGCAGTGGTTGACGAACAGCGTGCTTTTATCGGGCAAACTGCGCATCAGGAACTCATTGAACGCCAGCGGCAGCGCGCGCAGCTTCAGACGGAAGTAGCTCATTTGATCGAGCATCAGCCTGTCCTGATTCGGATCCTGCATGTGGTGTACCGCCAGACGCGGCCAGGCGGCCAGCAGCGCCGCCGCCACCGCTTTGCCCTGTTCGAAACCCGCCTGCGCGTCGTCAGGATCGTTATTGAGCGAACGCACCGGACAGAGAAAGGTTTGCGGCAGCCAGGGCGCGCCCATCGCGGCGGCAAGATGCGTCAGCGCGCCGTTCGAAGAACCGATAAAAGCCGCAGGATAGTCACGCTCCGGGTATTCGCTTACCATCCACTCGGCAATACCTTCGACGTCGAGATCCCCTGCCTGCGCTTCGCTGATCCCCTCCGCCATGCCGCCAATGGCGTAACCCCACTCTTTCAGCCGGGTCGGCAGACGATTGAGCGAAGGGAGCAGGCGATCCAGCATCGGCGACTGGCTTGGGCTGTCGAAGGGTTTGTCATGCAGGGCGTGGGCCAGCGCCATCAGCATGGCGGCGGCAGAGTCGAAGCGGGCGATGCCCTTCGGTGGTTTACTCATGCTGATTCTCCTGCTGAATGCGCGCCAGAAAGGGACGAATGGCGTGGCAGAAACTCCAGGGATAAACGTAGTGCAGCGTATGGGTGCCGCCGCGCAGCGTCATTATCTCGCATCGCGACAGCAGCGCGCCCAGCTCTTCTACCCAGCGCGCAGGCGAAACCGAATCGCGCGAGCCGCGCAGAAGCAGGGTCGGCGCGTTGACGTAAGCCAGCCGCTGTTCGATACGATCGTGCATCATCATGCGCATGGTTTTCAGCGCGCGCCAGAGTCCGGCTTTGGCATAATCGATGCGCGCCAGCGATGCGGGCGAGCGGTGCCGCTCAAGACGGCCGTTGCGCCAGTCGCGCCAGGCCTGACGCACCAGGCTGCGGGCGTGACGATCTACCGTTGGCCCTTGCAGCACTAACCCTGCCACGGCGTCAGGATGCCTGACCGCCAGCGCGGCGAGGATCTGGCAGCCAAAGGAGTTGCCTATCCAGATGGCGCGCGACAGCTGGTTGTGCTGCAGCCACTCCCACAACGCGTCGGCCTGTTCGTCAACCGACAGCGTCGGCGCGGAAGGCGGCAAAGCGCTGGCGCCGAACCCAGGCAGATCCGGCACCAGTACGCGGTAGTTATTGCCGAGCGCCAGCGCCAGCTCCTCCATCGCGCGGCCCGACATCACCAGCCCGTGTACCAGCACCAGCGGCAGGCCGGGTGCGTCGTTGGGCGTGACGCGGGTAAACATGCGCCACTCGCCGACCTGTTGAAAATAGCCAGCCAGCCCCGCATGGTGGCTACGCGGCGAAACGGGCGGCGTCTGTTTCAAACGCCGCCATTGTTGAACGCCCCATAAGGTTGCCGCTGTGCCTAGCCCTAGCCCGGCCAGCAGCGCGCCGCTTTTCCAGCGCGTCGGTTTTTCCTTCCGCCTCATTACCCACTCCTGAAAATGGTTGTGTCACTTCAGTGTAGGCGGCGAAAGCGTGACCAGCAGGCGAGACGGGGGAAAGTTGTGGAGCGGTACAAAAGAAGAGGCTGCGATCGGGGATAATCGCAGCCAGTAGCGGGATCAGGCGATCACGTTGCGCAAGCGGCCAATCTTTTCGATTTCCACTTCTACCACGTCGCCGCTGAACATAAACAGCGGCGGCGTGCGTTTCTTACCGACGCCGCCCGGCGAGCCGGTGAAAATGACGTCGCCCGGCGAGAGCGGGCTAAAGGCGGAAATATATTCAATGATATTCGCCACCTTGTGCACCATGCTGCCGGTAGTGTCGTTCTGCACTTCGCGACCGTTCAGGAAGGTTTTAATCGCCAGCGCCTGCGGATCGCCGACTGCTTCGGCAGTGGTCATCCACGGCCCGAAACCGCCGGTCTGCGGCCAGTTTTTCCCGGCGGTGAACCAGGTAAACTGCATGTCGCGCACCGTCGCATCCATAAAACAGCTGTAGCCAGCGACATATTCCAGCGCCTGCGCCGCTTTTACCTGATGCGCAGGTTTGCCGATAATCACCGCCAGCTCGCCCTCATAATCAAACTCGCTGGTGGTCGCTGGCTTCAGCAGCGGCCGGTCGTGTCCGGTCAGCGAGTCGGCGAAGCGAATAAACAGCGTTGGGGCGTCCAGGGTCTCGGAGAACTCTTTGCGCTTATCGGCATAGTTCATCCCGACGCAGAAGACCTTACCTGGATTTTCAATTACCGGCAGGAACTGTAGCGCGGAGAAAGCGTAATCAGCCGGCATCTCGCGGAAAGCGGCCAGGTCAGCCATGGAAGAACGTTCAAGAAAGGTTTTTAAATCCGGGCACTGCGCGCCCAGGCGCAATCCGACATCTACCACGCCATTTTCAAGCACGATGCCGAAACTTTTTCTTGCCTGGTCAGGAAGATAAAAACTGCAAAGCTGCATTACTGCCTCGTTGTTATAGGAAAATTCGCGCGCAGGTTAGCAAAAGATAAGATAAAAATCGTACAAACTTTCGCTCATCCGATCTGTCGGCGGAGCGCAAACCGCATAATACAGAGAAAGCCCAGCGCGGTCTGAAGCGAGATAATAATCACGGACTCTTACCTGACCGCGATAGCCAGGGGTCGCTGGCGGCAGATTAGTACATTGCGCCTGGGGGAACGTATTTGAAGGTTTCAACGTAAGCGCGGAAGACATATTTTACTAAGCGTTTCATAAATCACCTGATTCAAAATTTGTTGAATAAATGCAGTCAAAGTATAGCTTTTGTGCATTTTACAGGCAATAAATTTTGAACCAGATCACAAAAACGACATTAATTTTCTCTGTCTGCCGTTAGGAGAAGAGATTGAGATGCTGAATAAGGATGGTGCAGCCAATCGAAATCAATACCAGTCCGCCGAGCACTTCCGCCCACTTGCCCAGTACAGGACCGACTAAGCCGCCAATCAGCACACCCGTAGTCGCCATGATGGTCGTCGCCATACCGATGGTTAGCGCCGTCGCGATGATATTAACCTGCAAGAAGGCCAGACCGACGCCGACCGCCAGCGCATCGAGACTGGTGGCGACTGCAGTGGTCGCAAGCACCATAAAACCATGGCGCTGGGGCGCTTCGCACGCCTCAGCCGTCGCTGTCTGTCGGAAACCTTCCATCATCATACGGCCGCCGAGGAACGCCAGCAGAAAGAAGGCGACCCAGTGGTCCCAGGCCATCACATAACGGCTGGCGGCCAGCCCTGCAGCCCAGCCAATTAACGGCGTCAGCGCTTCAATGGCACCAAAAATCAGACCGGTGCGCAGCGCTTCTTTGAATCCGGGACGATGCAACGCCGCGCCTTTGCTTAACGCAGCGGCAAACGCGTCCATCGACATTCCGAAGGCAAGGATCAGGGTTGCGATAAAAGTCATAATGGCTAATGTCAGGGCTAAAAGCGTTCAGAAACCCGCTTTTTACCGCAATAAAGGTTCAGTCTGCTAAAAGAGCGCGCAGTCTAACACGCATCCTGCCGGATAAAAAGACAAGAAAATCATGGGTTTAAGTATAGCAAAGGCTATAACTTTTATCGTTCGCTATCTTTTGCTGCTAAGTTAATGGTACTTAAGCCTTTTCTCAGGCAAAAAATAGCGCTCAGCCCAGCAGCAACCACGGGGATTGAACCCTGGCGAAGATTGCCGGAAAATAGCCGCGCTGATTAATGCGGAACCTGCTGATGAAAAACCCCTTTGAATCCCTGA
The DNA here is from genome assembly GCF_002431095.1 of Pantoea sp. UBA5923. Classification (NCBI taxonomy): domain Bacteria; kingdom Pseudomonadati; phylum Pseudomonadota; class Gammaproteobacteria; order Enterobacterales; family Erwiniaceae; genus Pantoea; species Pantoea sp. UBA5923. Next base: position 168,797 of record NZ_DJDN01000027.1, read on the forward strand.
TTATTCCCGGCGGCATTTTGCTGCTTGGCTTTCTTTCTGCTTTGCTGTTGCCCGCGCCGAATTTCGGCCTGACTATGGCTAAAAGCCTGACGCAACGGCTGCACTTGCAGGATATCAACCAGCTTTACACCCTGATTTTTTGCGTATGGTTCCTGCTGCTGGGCACCATCGAGTTTTACGTCATCCGCTTTATTTATCGCCGCTGGTTTCGCACCTGATCCTTTGACCTGCCCGTGGCGGCTTTTGTGCCGAAGCGGGCAGCCAGTAATCACAAAAATGTAACATTATTTTTACAGAATCGGCTGAAAAAGCCCGCCTCATAAAAAATTCTTTATCGTTCATTTTTTGCTTAAATCATTCAAATCAAAAGCTTATAAAATAAGGCGAATTCTTCTCCATTTCCCGTCTTGCACTGTCATTGTGCATTTACGCAACATCATATTCGGTTAACCTGCTGACTTTTCGGTAAAAAATTCCTTATAGCCACCCGCCTGAGATGATTAATTCTTATGCTGAATCATTTCTGCATTTAAAAAATAAACAAATGTTTAATTCAGAGGCGAGAATGTTATATTCAATGGACAAAGCATAACGTGCAGTTAACCTGCATCCCGCTTAAACGAACCTGAGTCTTAACCTTTGAGAAATAGCGCAACGCGCTCCCAAGAAGCGCGGCTATTTCGCCTGCGAACCTGTTGAGCATCAGGTCAACAGAGAGAGGAGATGTCGCCTCATGTGCAAGACAGCTTTAAGCCTTACGCTCGCAATGAGCGCCACTGGCATGGAAAAACCACAGATGTCCGAGCGTAAAGACGTTGATGTGCTGTTGATCGGCGCTGGCGTAATGAGCGCGACCTTAGGCGCCTGGCTACAGGAGCTGGAGCCGGACTGGACCATTGAAATGGTCGAGCGTCTCGATAGCGTAGCGGAAGAGTCCTCCAACGGCTGGAATAACGCCGGTACCGGCCATGCCGCGCTGGCGGAGCTGAACTATACGCCGCAAAAGGCGGATGGCAGCATCGACATCAGCAAAGCGCTGGCGATCAATGAATCCTTCCAGATCTCCCGTCAGTTCCTGGCGTATCAGGTTCAGAAGGGTCGTCTTCATTCGCCTGAACGTTTTATTAACAGCACGCCGCACATGAGCTTTGTCTGGGGCGAAGAGAACGTGGCTTTCCTGCGCAAGCGCTATCAGGCGCTGCAGAAAAGCACGCTGTTCCGCGGCATGGCCTACTCTGAAGATCCGCAGCAGATTGCCGAGTGGATCCCACTGGTGATGAAAGGACGCGATCGCCGACAGAAAGTAGCGGCGACCTGGACGGAAATGGGCACTGACGTCAACTTCGGCGAAGTGACGCGCCAGCTGATCGCTTCGCTGGAGAAGCACCCTGGCTTCCGCCTGCGTCTGCGTCAGGAAGTGCGCGATCTTAAACGCCTGAGCGACGGCCGCTGGCAGGTCACGCTGCATGCGCTGGCCACAGGCGAGAAACGCGTGCTGACGGCGAAAAACGTCTTTATCGGCGCGGGCGGCGCGGCGCTGCCGCTGCTGCAGAAAAGCGGCATTCCGGAAGTCAGCGGTTACGCCGGTTTCCCGGTAGGCGGCTCCTTCCTCGTCACCGAGAATCCAGACGTGGTACGCCAGCATATGGCGAAGGTATATGGCAAAGCCTCGGTTGGCGCGCCGCCGATGTCGGTGCCGCACGTCGATACGCGCGTGCTGGACGGTAAAAGAGTGCTGCTGTTTGGCCCATTCGCCACCTTCTCGACTAAGTTCCTGAAACAGGGTTCGCTGCTGGATATGTTCGGCTCAATGAACAGTGGCAACCTGCTGCCGATGATGAACGTCGGGCTGAAGAATTTCGATCTGGTGAAATATCTGGTCGATCAGGTGCTGCAGAGCGACGCCGATCGCATGGAGGCGCTGCGCACCTACGTGCCGGATGCGCATCCGGACGACTGGCGTCTGGTTACCGCTGGACAGCGCGTGCAGATCATTAAAAAAGATGCCAAAGAGGGCGGCGTGCTGCGTCTCGGCACTGAAGTGGTTACCTCGCAGGATGGTTCTATCTCCGCCCTGCTCGGCGCCTCACCGGGTGCATCGACCGCAGCACCTATTATGCTGGAGCTGATGGCGAAAGCCTGGCCGGAGCAAATGGCCTCGACTGAATGGCAGAACCGCATTCGCGCCGTCGTGCCTTCCTGGGGCCGCAAGCTCAACGGCGACGTGGCGCTGACGGAGAAAGTGCTGGCGGATACCAGCCGCATCCTGAAGCTCGCCTACTCGCCGGTTACGCCTGGCGCGGCAAACGATGAAGGACGCGAAACCGCCCACGTCGTGGGTAAGTAAAGCGTTTTGACGGAAAAGCCTCGCATTAGCGAGGCTTTTTTTTTGCGGCGGCGGCACCGAGCCGATCGCTAAAACGCTAAGAGCTATCCCTGCCCCGATCTCCTTTTTCATATTCTCTATAGCGCGGGCCGCTTTACTCATCGGCTAATATTCCTTGCGTTGTTAACTTCTGCGCGCCCGGCGTCCTTGCCCGTCGCCTGGTCGAGTTGTGGATTCTCTATTAGGGTTAATGAAACGCTTTTACCTTTCACCGTTTCGCTAACCAGGAGAATGCCCGATGTCACAATCGACCGCTGCCAGTGAGTTGCAACTGCTGGATCGCTACTGGCGCGCCGCCAACTACCTTTCCGTCGGGCAAATTTACCTGATGGCGAACCCGCTGCTGCGCGAGCCGCTGCAGCCGGAACATATTAAGCCTCGTCTGCTGGGGCACTGGGGCACTACGCCGGGCCTCAATTTTATCTACGCCCACCTGAACCGCATTATTCGCCAGCGCGACCTGAATCTTATCTATATCTGCGGGCCGGGCCACGGCGGGCCGGGTATGGTGGCGAATACCTGGCTGGAAGGCAGCTACAGCGAAATTTATCCGCATATCAGCGACGATGCCGAAGGCATGCAGCGCCTGTTCAAGCAGTTCTCCTTTCCCGGCGGCATTCCGAGCCACGCCGCGCCAGAAACGCCGGGATCGATCAACGAAGGCGGCGAACTGGGTTACTCGCTGTCGCACGCGTTTGGCGCGGCCTTCGATCATCCGGATCTGATCGTGCCCTGCGTGATCGGCGACGGCGAGGCGGAAACAGGCCCGCTGGCGTCAAGCTGGCATGGCATTAAGTTTCTCAATCCCCAGCGCGACGGCGCAGTGCTGCCGATCCTGCATCTCAACGGTTATAAAATCGCTAACCCGACCATTCTGGGTCGCGCCAGCGATGACGATCTGCAACAGCTATTCCGCGGGTATGGCTATGAACCGCTGTTCGTCAGCGGCCATGAACCAGAGAAGATGCATCAACAGATGGCCGACACGCTGGAAAACGCCTTTGATAAAATCGCCGCTTTCCAGCAGGCGGCGCGTACGGGCGGAGAGCAGGACGGCATCCCGCGCTGGCCGATGATTATTCTGCGCAGTCCCAAAGGCTGGACTGGCCCGCAGGAAGTCGACGGGAAAAAAGTAGAGGATTTCTGGCGCGCCCATCAGGTGCCGGTGGCGGCCTGCCGCGAAGATGCGGGGCATCGCCAGATTCTGGAACAGTGGCTGCGTAGCTATCAGCCGGACGATCTGTTCGATGAGCAGGGTCGCCTGAAACCTGAGCTGCGCGCGCTGGCACCGCAGGGCGATAAACGCATGGGCGCCTCGCCCTACGCCAACGGCGGATTGCTGCGCCGCGAGCTTAATACGCCCGATATCCGCGACTTCGCCTTTGATGTGAAAGAGCCTGGCTCACAGCTGGCGCAGGCCACCGAGCAGTTTGGCCGCTATCTGGCGGAGATCTTTGCGCGCAATCAGCATAACTTCCGCCTGTTCGGCCCCGATGAAACCGCCTCAAACCGCCTGACGCCGGTCTTCGATGTCACCAGCCGCACCTGGCTGGAGCCGGTTAAACCCTACGACGAGCAGCTGGCGCGCGATGGTCGCGTGATGGAAATCCTTAGCGAACATCAGTGCCAGGGCTGGCTCGAAGGCTATCTGCTGACCGGCCGACACGGCCTGTTTAACTGCTACGAAGCCTTTATCCATATTGTCGATTCGATGTTCAACCAGCATGCCAAATGGCTGAAGGTGACACGCAAGCTCGGCTGGCGCAAGCCGGTCTCCTCGCTTAACTATCTGCTCTCTTCGCATGTCTGGCGGCAGGATCACAACGGCTACAGCCATCAGGATCCCGGCTTTATCGATCACGTCGCCAATAAAAAGGCGGATATCGTGCGCATCTATCTGCCGCCCGATGCCAATACGCTGCTGTGGGTCGGCGATCACTGCCTGCGCACCTGGGACCGCATCAATGTAATTGTGGCGGGCAAACAGCCCTCGGCGCAGTGGCTGGATATGGAGAGCGCCATTGCGCACTGCGAAGCGGGAATGGGCGAATGGCGCTGGGCAGGCACCACGCCGCAGGGCGAGGAGCCTGATGTGGTCATGGCCTGCGCGGGCGACGTCCCCACGCTGGAGACGCTGGCGGCGGTGGATCTGCTACGCGACTATCTGCCCGACCTGCGAATTCGCGTGGTGAATGTGGTGGATCTGATGGCGCTACAGACCCAGGAGCAGCACCCTCACGGCAAAAGCGAAGAGGAATTCGATGCGCTGTTCACCCTCGATAAGCCGGTGATTTTCGCCTTCCATGGCTACCCGACACTGGTGCATCGCCTCGCCTATCAGCGTAAAAACCACCGTAATTTCCACGTGCGCGGCTTCAATGAAGAAGGCACCACCACCACGCCGTTCGATATGACGGTGCTTAACGAGCTGGACCGCTACCATCTGGCGCAGGAGGCGATTCTGCGCGTGCCGGGTCTGGCGGACCGGCATCCGGAGTTGCTGGATGATTTGCAGGAGCGCATCGCCGAACACCATCGCTATGTACGCGAGTATGGCGAAGACGTGCCGGAAGTGCGCAACTGGAAATGGCCGTCGCAGACCGGCTCCGGCGCGCCGGATTAACGCAGCGCGTCCACCAGCATCCATAACGTCGTGGCGACCAGCGACAGCGCCATCACGCTGTTGAAGAGACGACGCTTCCACGGCGTTTGCAGATGCAGGCCCAGCCGGTCGCCCAGCGCCGCCCAGATAAGAATGCAGGGCAGGTTCACCAGCGCGAAGCCGAGTATGACCGGCAGCAGGCCACTTTGCGCGCTCCAGAGCAGCGCCACGTTAGTCGCCATCAGCCAGGCTTTAGGATTTACCGCCTGAAAGCCGATGGCGCCTGCAATGGTCATTGGATGCGCCTTTTCCCGCTGCGCCGGGGCGTCCGCGCGCCAGATTTTCCACGACAGCCAGAGCAGATAAGCACAACCTGCCACCGTCAGCGGCACTCTGACGGCGCCCATCCAGCTCAGCAGCCACTCCAGCGCCAGCACCGCCAGCGCGGTTTGCAGCAGGCAGCCAAGCAGGACGCCGGAGATCATCGGCAGCGTGCGCCGCAGGCCGAAATTAACCCCGGAGGTCGCCAGCAGCAGATTGTTCGGGCCGGGCGTAATAGACATAACGGTGACGTAGCTGAAAAAGGAGGGATCGAGCATGTCGGCATTCTCGTTTAAGAAACAGGCCTCTATGCTAGAGCGTGAAAAGGATTGGTAACAGAGACACAAAATCACTATTGTCATGGTTACAGTTTGCAATTTTAACTATTGTACCCATGACTCGTGGAGGCTTTTGTGTCCCTTGCTTTCTCTGACGATCAGCCACTCTACTACCAGCTTGCTGACAGTTTCGCTGAGGCGATCCATCAGGGCACGCTGAAGCCAGGCAAACGCCTGCCCGCAATTCGCCGGGTGGCGCAGACTCATCAAATCAGCATCAATACCGTACTGAACGCCTGGCAGCTGCTGGAAGACCGCGGCCTGATCGAGGCGCGCCCCCAGTCCGGCTACTATGTGCGCAGCGTACTGCCCGCCCTGACGCGACCTGCGGCGCACCGCGCGCGCATTAAAGATCCGAGCAGCGAAAAGCTCGACCTGATCGATCAGGTGTTCGCCGCGCAGAATCATCCCGATTACGTCAATATTTCGCTGGCCTGCCCGCAGGATAGCGAACTTTATCCCTCGGCGCGTCTGAGCCGCATTACCGCCTCGCTGCTGCGGCGCAACCCCGATTTGATCGGGCGCTATGCGCTTCCACCTGGTAGTGAGCGCTTACGGGAGGAGATAGCGCGTCGTGCGCTGCATGCGGGCGTGTCGCTGACCAGCGAAGAGATCACCCTGACCCACGGCTGTATGGAGGCGCTACAGCTGGCACTGCGTGCGGTGACCCAGCCGGGCGACTGCGTTGGTCTGGAGTCGCCGACCTACTTCTTTCTTTTTCCGCTGCTGGCGTCGCTGGGGCTGAAGGCGCTGGAGATTCCTACCGATCCGCAGCAGGGGCTTTCGCTCGACGCGCTGGAGATGCTGCTGCAGGAGAAGCGCATTCAGGCGCTAATTGCTATGCCGAGCGCGCAAAATCCGCTGGGCTGCTGCATGTCGCGGCAGAACAAACAGCGTCTGGCGAAGTTAGTTAATACTTACAACGTTCCTCTGCTGGAAGACGGACTGTATGACGAACTCCAGTTCGACTGGCCGCTCTCGCCTGCCGTAAAGTCGTTCGATAGCGAAGGCTGGGTGATCTACTGCACCAGCTTTACCAAAACCGTCGCGCCCGACTTTCGTATCGGCTGGATTGCGGCAGGCCGTTTCCATGAGGCGATTGCGCGCCTGAAAGCGGTCTCCTCCATGGCGGAATCCCGGCTGCTGTCGGAAACCCTGGCGGAATTTCTCGCCAACGGCGGTTACGATCACCACCTGCGCACGCTGCGTCGCCGCTATGCCGCCAATATGGATGAGGCGCGCGGCCTGATCGCCCGCCATTTTCCGCAGGGAACGCGCGCGACGCTGCCGCGCGGCGGGTTTGTTTTTTGGGTGGAGCTGCCAGAACAGGTTAATACCGTGGCGATGTTTCACCGCCTGCTGCAGGAGCAGATCTGCGTCACGCCTGGTGCGCTCTATTCGCTAAGCGAGCGCTATAACCATGCGTTGCGCCTCTCCTGCTGCTACCCCTTTGACGATCGCTATACCTGGGCGCTGAAGCGCACCGGCGCTGTCGCCTGTGAGCTGGCGGGAGTGGCGCCTGGGATCGATCAGGGTTTGCCGTTACGTCCCCAGACCGTGTAAGGGTGGCGTTCGGTAAGGCGCTCATAGTAGTTACGCACCGCAGGCAGGCTGGGATGATCCAGTGGGGTTTCATACCAGCGGTTTACCGCCAGCCCGACGCCGATATCCGCCAGGGTAAAGTTGCGGCCTGCGACATAGCGCCCGGTTTTCTCCAGCTGCTGGTTGAGAATGCCCATAGTGTGCGCCCACCCTTTGCAGGCCGCCGCCAGCAGGCGCGGATCCTGATGTGCGGGCGAATTGCGCACCAGCGACATAAAAGCGTAGCGCCACGAGGTATTGAGTTCAGTGGACTGCCAGTCCATCCACTGATCGACCGGCGCGCGGGCGCGCGGATTTTGCGGATAGAGCCAGTCGCCTTCATAGGCATTAGCCAGGTAGCGCAGGATGGCGTTTGACTCCCACATGACGAAGTCGTCATCAATAAGTACAGGGATCAGGGCGTTAGGGTTAAGGGCGAGAAATTCCGGTTTACGCAGCGAGTCAGGGTCTGCGCCCCACTCCTCGTGCTCATAGTCGAGATCCAGCTCGTCACAAAGCCAGAGCACTTTACGCACGTTGATTGACGAGTCGCGCCCAAGGATTTTCAGCATAATGGTCTCCTGCGGGGATTGTTAACATATTGATAACCCTGTCAGGCAATAAACGCAAATTTCGGGCGTGGAAATGCCCTGTTGAGAAAGGAGCAGTAATGAACGTCGCCTTTAAGCAAGTAGATGTCTTTACCTCATCAGCCTTTAACGGCAACCCGCTGGCGGTGATTATGGATGCGCAGGGGCTGAGCGACGACCAGCTGCTGACCATCGCCCGCTGGACCAATTTGTCAGAGACCACCTTTGTACTGCCGCCGCAGCATCCGCAGGCTGACTATCGCGTGCGCATCTTTACCGTTGAAGGGGAGCTGCCATTTGCCGGTCATCCTACGCTGGGAACGGCGCACGCGCTGCTGGAAGCGGGCTGGCCGACGAAAAATCCGGGTGAGATCGTGCAGGAGTGCGGCGTCGGCAACGTGACGGTCAGCATCGCCGCCGACGGGTCGCTGGCGTTTGCCGCGCCAGAGGCGAGCATTACGCCCTTCACCGACGCGTTAATGGGCAATGCGCTGAACTGCGAACTGTTCGATACCACGCAAACGCCCGCCGTCGTCGATATGGGCATTCGCTGGCTGCTGATCCCGATGATTAGCGCCGACGCGGTGCTGGCGATTCAGCCTGCCGTCAGCGATTTGCAGCGCCTTATCGCTCATGCAGGCGTCAGCGGCGTTATGCCGTTCGGCCCGCTGCCGAATGGCGAGAGCGAGCAGTATGAGGTGCGCGGCCTGCTGGTGGAGAACGGCAGCCTGACGGAAGATCCCATTACCGGCAGCGCCAACGCCTGCCTGGCGCGCTATTTTGCCGCCCAGGGGCAGCTGCGGGATTACCGGACGCGCCAGGGTACGGCGATTCAGCGTGAGGGCCGCGTGGCGGTGCGCTACGAGGGCGACACGATTTGGGTCGGCGGAAAAACCGTTACGGTAATTGACGGCACCATCGCGCTGTAGCCTCAACGCTGCGGTTCCGGTGCCGCCACTCGATTGCAAAGGCGCGCGGGGCAACCGCGCGCCTGCAAGCAGTACCTATAGCGCCTGACCGCCCGACGCTTCAATACGCTGCGCCGTGATCCAGCCGGTTTCGTCGCTGAGGATGGCGCTGATGGCGTCGCCGATATCATCCGGCTGGCCTACGCGCCCCAGCGCGGTAAAGGCCGCGATGGTATCGTTGATTTCCTTGTTATCGCGCACGCGACCGCCGCCGAAGTCAGTCTCAATGGCGCCCGGCGCCAGGATATTGACGCGAATGCGGCGTTCACCCAGCTCTTTCGCCTGATAACGCGTCAGCACTTCCATCGCGCCCTTCATAGCGGCGTAGGTGCCGGAGCCGGGATAGGTGATGCGCGTCAGGCCGCTGGAGATATTCAGTATCCGCCCGCCGTCGTTGATCAGCGGCAGCAGCTTCTGGGTCAGGAAATAGGGGCCTTTAAAATGGACGTTAACCAGCGCGTCGAACTCCTCCTCTGTGGTCTCGCTAAATAGCTTATAGTGACCATGTCCGGCATTGTTCACTAAGTAATCAAAGCGCTCCCGCTGCCAGCTGTTTTTCAGCGCCTCTTTGACCTGCGCGACAAAGCCGTCGAACTGGCGGCTGTCGCCGACATCCAGCTTTAGCGCGACCGCGCGGCTGCCGAGCGCCTCGATCTCTTTCACCAGCGCCTCCGCTTCTTCATTATGGCTGCGCCAGGTAAACAGGATATCGACGCCCTTTGCAGCCAGTTTTAAGGCTGCATTCTTGCCTAAACCGCGGTTCGCGCCTGTAATCAATGCAATTTTATGAGTCATGTTTCGATCCTGTTGCAAAATTGAACACCAAATCAGGATATTCCCGAATAATTGATCTATAAACGCTTGGGAATACGCAGCACTGTTTCACTTACAACAACAATCGGTGAACAACATGGACAAAATTCACGCAATGCAGGTTTTTGTGCGGGTTGCGGAGATGGGCAGTTTTACCCGCGCGGCAGAGAGCTTAGGCCTGCCGAAAGGTAGCGTGTCGCGCCAGCTACAGGCGCTGGAAAATCAGATGGGGACGCGGCTGCTGCATCGCACCACGCGCCGCGTGCAGCTTACGCAGGACGGGCTGGTCTACTACGACCGCTGCCTCGATTTGCTGTCGATGATCGAGGATATGGACAGCCTGTTCCAGCACGATCCCGCTACGCTGAGCGGCAAGCTGCGCGTCGATATGTCTGTCGCGATGGCAACCGGTTTTATCCTGCCGCGCCTGCCGGAGTTTTTACAGCACTACCCCGGCGTAGAAATCGAGCTCAGCAGCAGTGACCGCATGGTGGATGTTATTCGTGAAGGCTTTGACTGCGTTATACGCGTCGGCGAGTTAAAGGATTCCGGCCTGATTGCGCGGAAAATCGGCACCTATACCTTGATTAACTGCGCCAGCCCTGGCTACCTTTCCCGCTTCGGCATGCCGACGCGGCTGGAGGAGCTGTCGTCGCACGCCATGGTGCACTACACGCAGCAGCTCGGCCAGCCTTCGCCCGGCTTTGAGTATTTCGACGGCAAACAGTGCCATTACGTGCAGACCGGCGGCGTAGTGACGGTCAACAGCACCGAAACCTATCGCGCCGCCTGCCTGGCCGGACTGGGCATTATTCAGGTGCCGGCGATGGGCATCTATCCGCTGCTGGAGTCCGGCCAGCTGGTAGAGGTGCTGCACGCCTTCCCGGCGAAGCCAATGCCGATTTCGCTGCTCTACCCTCACCGGCGCAATGTGGCGCGTCGCGTGCGCGTGTTTATGGAATGGCTGAGTCAGGTACTACAGGAGTATGTCACCTGAGCGGCTATAATTGCCTTTTCAAGTTAAGCAGGATGATAACTGTCTATGACGGACAAACAGGAAAACCCAACTAATCCCGAACAAGCCAAACCGCTGATCGATATTCAGACCGGCAATAAGACCGTTGACGGGTCGATTCGTCGCGTATCGCGCTTTGCCGCCTGGTTTCAGGCCATTCCGGCGGTGGCGCACTTTATTCGCGCGCTGGAGCGCTTTAACGATCGTCTGGGGAGCCAGTTTGGCGCGGCCATTACCTACTTCTCTTTCCTGTCGCTTATCCCGATCCTGATGGTCTCTTTCGCCGCGGTGGGCTTCGTGCTGGCGTCAAACCAGGATCTGCTGTCGCAGCTGATCAATAAGATCGTTAACAGCATTAGCGATCCTACGCTCGCCACTACGCTGAAGAATACGGTAAATACGGCGATCCAGCAGCGCGCGACCGTCGGCATCACCGGTCTGCTGCTGGCGCTCTACTCCGGCATTAACTGGATGGGCAACCTGCGCGAAGCGGTGCGCGCTCAGTCGCGCGATGTCTGGGAGCGTAAGCCGGACGATCAGGAGAAGTTCTGGAAAAAGTATCTGCGCGACCTGATCTCGCTAATCGGCCTGATGCTGGCGCTGGTGATCACCCTGTCGCTGACCTCTATCGCCGGCGCGGCGCAGACGGCTATCGTCAACGCGCTGGGGCTGGCAGATATTGAGTGGCTGCGCCCGGCAATGACGGCGATAGCGCTGGCCATTTCGATTCTGGCGAACTATCTCCTGTTCCTGTGGATTTTCTGGATATTGCCCCGCCACAAGCCGCGTAAAAAAGCGCTGTTTCGCGGCACGCTGCTGGCGGCAATCGGCTTTGAGTTAATCAAGTTTATTATGACGATGACGCTGCCGAAGCTGGCCTCGTCGCCCTCCGGCGCAGCCTTTGGCTCTGTACTCGGTCTGATGGCGTTCTTCTATTTTTTTGCCCGTTTAACGCTCTTCTGCGCCGCCTGGATCGCCACGGCTAAATATAAGGACGATCCGCAACTGCCGGAAGCGGGTCGCGGCTCGCATCGCCGGGTGTGACAAAACGTTAACATCAGCGGAAAATTTTCCCCTTCGGCTATTTATTATGCAACCAGCAGGATGAATAGCTGAAGGGTCACTTTTATTTACCCGTTTTATAGAGATTCCCGCTGCAAAAGTCGGGCTTCTCCCTGCCTTAATCCACGCATTCCATTTCGACACAAATTATTCACTTTTTCGCCGAAAAAGCCCGTTCTGGCGCGGTTTATCACCGTTGAATGCAGCATGACAGGTGCGTAATATTCCTGGTCTCTATTTACAATTAAGAAACAGTTATGCAAGCCTCCATCACAGAACCTCTGAAAAAGTCACAAGACGATACGCCAGTGAATTCTCGCGGCAAAGTCGTGGTGGCCTCGCTGGTCGGTACGGCCATTGAATTCTTCGATTTTTATATCTACGCCACGGCGGCGGTAATTGTTTTTCCACATATTTTCTTCCCGCAGGGCGATAACACCGTGGCGACGCTACAGTCGCTGGCGACCTTCGCTATCGCCTTTGTGGCGCGCCCGATCGGCTCCGCCCTTTTCGGCCACTTCGGCGATCGCGTAGGCCGTAAGGCGACGCTGGTAGCTTCGCTGCTGACTATGGGCGTCTCTACTGTGATCATCGGCTTGCTGCCGGGCTACCAGTCAATTGGCGTCGCGGCGCCGCTGCTGCTGGCGCTGGCACGATTTGGTCAGGGTCTCGGCCTTGGCGGTGAATGGGGCGGCGCGGCGCTGCTGGCGACGGAAAACGCCCCGGCGAAAAAGCGCGCGCTCTATGGCTCTTTCCCGCAGCTTGGCGCGCCGATCGGCTTCTTCTTCGCCAACGGCACCTTTCTGCTGCTCTCCTGGCTGCTGACCGACGAGCAGTTTATGCAGTGGGGCTGGCGCGTACCCTTTATCCTCTCGGCGGTGCTGGTCATTATCGGTCTCTATGTGCGCGTCTCGCTGCATGAAAGCCCGGTATTTGCGAAGGTGCAGAAAGAGAAAAAACAGGTGCGCATCCCAATCGGCACGCTGCTTGGCCAGCATCTGAAGGCGACCATCCTCGGCACTTTTATCATGCTGGCGACCTATACGCTGTTCTACATTATGACGGTCTACTCGATGAGCTACGGCACTGCGCCTGCGCCTGCGGGTCTCGGCTTCACGCGCAACAGCTTCCTGTGGATGCTGATGGTGGCGGTTATCGGCTTTGGCGTGATGGTGCCGATCGCCGGTCTGCTGGCGGATCGCTTTGGTCGCCGTAAAACCATGATCACCATTACGCTGATGATTATCGCCTTCGCCTTCCTTTTCCCGTCGATGCTGGGTTCTGGATCGCAGGCGCTGGTGATGGCCTTCCTGTTGCTCGGCCTGAGCGTGATGGGGCTGACCTTTGGCCCGATGGGCGCGCTGCTGCCGGAGCTGTTTCCGACCGAAGTGCGTTATACCGGCGCCTCGTTCTCCTATAACCTGTCGTCGATTCTCGGCGCCTCGGTTGCGCCTTATATCGCTACCTGGCTGAACGCCAGCTACGGTTTGCAGGCGGTAGGTTATTACCTGGCAGCGATGGCGACGCTGACGCTGATTTCGCTGATCGCCTGTAAAGAGACGCGCCATCAGACGCTCTACGAAGCGGTGTAAGACAAACAGATAAACCCGGCTCAGGCCGGGTTTATCGTCATGTTATAGTGCCTGTGACTTCGGTATGCAGGACACGAACCATGGCGACAACAGCTCACCTGATCAGCAGTAACCTTCCCAGCGTTAAACAACTTCAGTGTTTTCTGGCCGTCGCGCATGAGCTTAACTTTCGCCGGGCCGCCGAACGCCTCAGCATGACCCAGCCGCCGCTAACGCGCCAGATTAAGAGCCTGGAGTCTCTGCTCCACCAGCAGCTGTTCAGCCGCAGCACCCACGCGGTCAGCCTGACCGAGGCTGGACGCGTGCTGGTTGTCAGAGCGGAGAAAATTCTTGAGGCGCTTAACGCTCTCAGCGCCGACTCCCTTTCCTGTCAGGATCGTCTGCGTATCGGCCTCACCCAAACGCTGGATTTTACGCGCATACAGCCTGTGGGAGCGCGACTGACGCAGCTGGATGTCGGCGATGAAATTGATTCTCCCGATCTCTCCTCAGCCCAGCTATTGCAGTGCCTGACGCAAAATACGCTGGATATCGTGCTGACCGGAGAAAAAGGCGCAAATCATCAGGAGAGCGTGCGCTATCACTGGCTCTGCCGCGAGCCGCTGTCTATCGCTCTGCCGGCGACGCATCCCGCCAGCCAGCAGGAGAAGGTTTCGCTGAATGACGTCAGCGATCTGCCGCTGTTCTGGTTTTCCAGAAGCGCCAACCCTGCCTTCTACGATAAGTGTGAAAAAGCTTTCGCTAAGCTGAAAACGCCGCTGAAAAAGCGCAAAGAGCCGGAAGATTCGCTGACGATGCTGGCGCATATCGCCCGCGGTAAAGGGTTTGCCCTGCTGCCTCAGTCAAAATGCGTTTTTAGCCAGGAAGGGTTGTGCTACCGCGCGCTGTCCGAGGATCAGGCGCAGCAGTTGAATATCGATATCTATGCCGCGACGCGCCGTTCTGACGAGCGTTTACCGCTTCTGCAGGCGCTGAACATCCTGGGCGCCAGCGATCCCTCCCCGCCTTGCTGATACCTTTTCCGCATCACAAAAAGGGCAATTCCCTGCTGCTGCGCCTGGTGAAAGAATCAGGTCAGGACAACAGGAGGGATTATGAAAACGCGTTACTTAGCAAAAGATTTTGAGGTCAGCGCTATCGGCTATGGCGCGATGGGGCTTAGTGAATTCTATGGCGCTACGGATGATGCGCAGTCGCTACAGCTTTTGCATAAACTCGTCGAGCTGGACCAGACCTTTATTGATACGGCGGACCAGTATGGCCGCGGACACAATGAAAAGCTCACAGGGCGTTTTCTGGCCGGGCTGGATAGCGCCACGCGAAACAGGTTTAAGATCGCCACCAAATGCGGCATAGAACGCGCGCCCGATGAGGCTTATAGCCGCACCATCAATAACCGGCCTGACTATATTACGCGCTGCTGCCACGACTCCCTTAAGCGGCTTGGCGTTGAGCGTATCGATCTCTTTTATCTTCACCGCATAAGTCAGGATACGCCCATCGAAGAGAGCATGGCCTGCCTGAGCCACCTGGTAAACGAGGGAAAAATAGAGCATATCGGGCTGTGCGAAGTCTCAGCCGCAACCTTACGCCGCGCGCACGCCGTTCATCCTGTTACCGCCCTGCAAACGGAGTATTCGCTGTGGACGCGCGACATTGAGGAGGAGATCCTGCCAGCGGTTAAAGCGCTGGATATTGGGCTGGTCGCCTATTCGCCGCTGGGCCGCGGTTTCCTCACCGGCAAATATCTCCGCAACAGCGATTTCGCGGAGGGAGACTTCCGCAAAAACAGCGCGCGCTTCCAGCAGGCCAGTCTCGATCACAATGCCGCCTTGCTGAACGCAGTGCGCCCGCTGGCAGAGAAGTACCGCTGTACGCCAGGTCAGATTGCGCTCGCCTGGCTGCTGGCGCAGTACGACAAACTGGTGCCGATCCCGGGCACTAAACACGTTCAGTACCTGGTCGAAAACGCAATGGCGGCGGAGGTGGTGCTGGACGAGGCGGACGTCAGGCTGCTGAACGATCTCCGCCAGCGCATTCAGGTGCAAGGCGAGCGCTATTCAGAAGAGGGCATGAAAGGCATAAACGCCTGATGTGAAAAACCCCGGCAAGCCGGGGTTTTTCTGTGCTGAAAAGTGTGGGAGCGTGAATTAGCCCGCGACCGCGATACGCTTCATGTCGGTCATGTAGCCGCGCAGTTTACGACCCACCGCTTCGATCGGATGCTGACGAATCGCTTCGTTAACGTCGCGCAGCTGCGCGTTATCAACCTGCGTGCCTTCAATTGCTTTGCCCAAATCGCCCGGCTGCAGCGTAGTCATAAACTCTTTCAGCAGCGGCACCGCAGCGAAGGAGAAGAGATAGTTGCCGTACTCTGCGGTATCGGAGATAACCACGTTCATTTCATACAGACGCTTACGCGCGATGGTGTTGGCGATCAGCGGCAGCTCGTGCAGTGATTCATAGTAAGCAGACTCTTCGATAATGCCCGCGTCAACCATGGTTTCAAACGCCAGCTCAACGCCCGCTTTAACCATCGCTACCATCAGAACGCCTTTATCGTAGTACTCCTGCTCTTCGATTTTGCCTTCGAACTGCGGCGCGGTTTCAAACGCGGTTTTGCCGGTCTCTTCACGCCAGGTCAGCAGGTTTTTGTCGTCGTTGGCCCAGTCAGCCATCATGCCGGATGAGAACTCGCCGGAGATGATATCGTCCATATGCTTCTGGAACAGCGGCGCCATAATCTCTTTCAGCTGCTCTGACAGCGCGTAAGCGCGCAGTTTCGCCGGGTTAGAGAGGCGATCCATCATCAGCGTAATGCCGCCAAATTTCAGTGATTCGGTAATGGTTTCCCAGCCGAACTGAATCAGTTTTTCGGTGAAAGCCGGATCGTGACCTTCCGCCACCAGCTTGTCGAAGCAGAGCAGCGAACCAGCCTGCAGCATGCCGCACAGAATAGTCTGTTCGCCCATCAGGTCAGACTTCACTTCCGCGACGAAAGAAGATTCCAGCACGCCCGCGCGGTCGCCACCGGTTGCTGCCGCCCAGGCTTTGGCGATCGCCATGCCTTCGCCTTTCGGATCGTTTTCCGGATGAACGGCGATCAGGGTCGGTACGCCAAAACCGCGCTTGTACTCTTCACGCACTTCGGTGCCCGGACATTTCGGCGCAACCATCACGACGGTAATGTCTTTACGAATGGTTTCGCCCACTTCAACGATATTAAAGCCGTGTGAGTAGCCCAGCGCCGCGCCCTCTTTCATCAGCGGCTGTACGGCCTGCACTACAGCTGAGTGCTGTTTGTCTGGTGTCAGGTTAACCACCAGATCGGCCTGCGGGATCAGCTCTTCATAGGTGCCTACTTTAAAACCGTTCTCGGTAGCCTTGCGCCAGGAAGCGCGCTTCTCGGCGATCGCTTCGGCACGCAGCGCATAAGAGACGTCCAGACCGGAATCACGCATGTTCAGGCCCTGGTTAAGGCCCTGTGCGCCACAGCCCACGATGACCACTTTTTTCCCTTTCAGGAAGCTGGCGCCGTCGGCGAATTCATCGCGCGCCATAAAGCGACATTTGCCTAACTGCGCTAACTGGTTGCGCAGATTCAGTGTGTTGAAGTAGTTAGCCATGGGCACTCCGGTCAGATGTTGTGTTTGTTTTTGTCTGGTAGCGGCTGCTGACTGCAGCGCCGCGAATGACCCCATCATATGACAGGAAATCTGTTGCTTAAATTGATATATTAGCAAGGCCACATTGCAGGATTTGCAACGCTACGCGAGAGGTTAAGTCGTATGGATTTACGCGATCTGAAGCTGTTTCTTCATCTGGCCGAAAGCTGCCACTTTGGCCGTACTGCGCGCGCTATGCACGTCAGCCCGTCAACGCTGTCGCGTCAGATCCAGCGTCTCGAAGAGGATGTAGGACATGCGCTGTTTCTGCGCGATAACCGCACCGTTACCCTGACCGAAGCGGGTGAACGTCTGCGCCAGTTCGCGCAGCAGACCCTGTTGCAGTATCAGCAGCTGCGCCACGTGATGGATCTCAACGGGCCGTCGCTGAGCGGCGAACTCCGCCTGTTCTGTTCGGTGACGGCCGCCTACAGCCATCTGCCGCCGATTCTGGATCGCTTTCGCGCCGAGCATCCGCAGGTGGAGATCAAGCTGACAACCGGCGACGCCGCGGACGCCATTGAAATGGTGCAGTCCGGTGAGGCGGATCTGGCGATCGCCGGGCGTCCTGAGTCGCTGCCTGCCAGCATCGATTTTACGCCGCTGGGCCTGATCCCGCTGGTCTTAATCGCCCCGGCGCTGCCCTGTCCGGTGCGCAGCCAGGCGACGCAGGAGTCGCCCGACTGGGCGAAAATCCCCTTTATCCTGCCCGATCAAGGGCCTGCGCGGCGTGGCATCGATCTCTGGTTTCGCCGCCACCGCATCCCGAATCCGCAAATTTACGCCACGGTCTCCGGGCATGAAGCAATTGTCTCGATGGTGGCGCTCGGCTGCGGCATCGCGCTGCTGCCGGACGTGGTGCTGGAGAACAGCCCGGAGCCGGTGCGCAATCGCGTGCTGACGCTGGAGAATGTGGAGTCGGTGGCGCCGCTGGAGCTGGGCGTATGCGTACAAAAAAAGCGGCTCGGGGAGCCGCTGATTCATGCCTTCTGGCACCTGCTGTAATTACTGACCGGCGAGGAAGAAGCGGAACGCCGGGTTATTGGCCTCATCGTGGCATTCATAACCCAGCTCAGTCAGATGCGATTCAAAGCGTGGTTCATTGTCGCCGATTTCAAAGGCCGCCAGCACGCGGCCATAATCGGTGCCGTGGCTGCGATAGTGGAACAGTGAAATATTCCAGTGCGTGCCGAGCGTTTGCAGGAACTTCAGCAGCGCGCCGGGCGCTTCCGGGAATTCAAAGCTGTAGAGGCGTTCGCGCAGCGGCTTCGACGGACGTCCGCCCACCATATAACGCACATGCAGCTTCGCCATCTCGTCGTCAGAGAGATCCATTACCTGATAACCGCCCTGCGTCAGCTGGCTGATAATCTCGCTGCGCTCCTCTAACCCGCGCGTTAAGCGCACGCCAACGAAGATGCAGGCGTTATCGGCATCGGCGTAGCGGTAGTTGAACTCGGTGACCGCACGACCGCCCAGCGTCTGGCAGAACTTCAGGAAGCTGCCCTGCTGTTCGGGGATGGTGACCGCCAGCAGCGCTTCACGCTGCTCGCCCAGCTCACAGCGCTCGGAAACGTAGCGCAGGCCGTGGAAGTTAACGTTGGCGCCCGAAAGAATATGGGCCAGACGTTCACCTTTGATGCTGTGCTGCTGGATATATTTCTTCATGCCCGCCAGCGCCAGCGCACCTGAAGGCTCCGCGACAGCGCGCACATCTTCAAACAGATCTTTCATCGCCGCGCAGATAGCATCACTGTCTACGGTGATGATGTCGTCGAGATACTCCTGACACAGGCGGAAGGTTTCGTTACCGATGCGCTTAACCGCCACGCCTTCGGCAAACAGCCCGACGCGCGGCAGATCCACCGGCTCGCCAGCCTCCAGCGCCGCTTTCAGGCAGGCGGAGTCTTGCGATTCCACCGCGATAACCTTGATTTGCGGCATCAGCTGTTTGATCAGCACCGCCACGCCCGCCGCCAGGCCGCCGCCGCCGACCGGCACAAAGACGCGATCGAGATGCGCATCCTGCTGCAGCAGCTCCATCGCCAGCGTGCCCTGACCGGCGATCACCGCCGGATGGTCAAACGGTGGCACGAAGGTGTAGCCCTGCTGCTCCGCCAGCTCGATCGCTTTGGCTTTCGCCTCGTCGAAGTTAGCGCCGTAGAGATAAGCCTCACCGCCAAATGCGCGCACCGCATCAACCTTGATGTCCGCCGTGGTCACCGGCATCACAATCAGCGATTTAATGCCGAGCCGGCTGGCGGAGAGCGCCACGCCCTGCGCATGGTTGCCGGCCGATGCCGTCACCACGCCGCGCGCTTTCTGCTCTTCGTTCAGTCCGGCGATCATCGCGTAGGCGCCGCGCAGCTTGAAGCTGTGCACCGGCTGACGATCCTCGCGCTTCACCAGAATGGTGTTGCCGAGACGCGATGAAATTTTTTCCATTTTTTGCAGCGGCGTCACCTGTGCGACTTCATACACGGGCGAGCGCAGCACTGCGCGCAAATATTCCGCGCCGCAGGGCGACGCAGGTAGCGGTTGAGCCTCAGCCATCGGTTAGCCTCCCAGCTTACTCTTGTCTCGCACCGCGCCCTTGTCGGCGCTGGTGGCGAGGGATGCGTAGGCGCGCAGCGCGAATGAAACCTGACGCTCGCGACCATGCGGCGTGTAGGCCGCATCGCCACGCGCTTCTTCCTCTTCGCGGCGCGCATGCAGTTCGTTATCCGGCACCGCCAGCTTAATACCGCGGTTCGGGATATCGATTTCGATGATGTCGCCATCTTTAACCAGCGCGATCGTGCCGCCGCTGGCTGCTTCCGGCGAGGCGTGGCCGATCGACAGGCCAGAGGTACCGCCGGAGAAGCGACCGTCGGTGATCAGCGCGCAGCTTTTGCCGAGGCCCATCGATTTCAGATAGGTGGTCGGATAGAGCATCTCCTGCATGCCCGGCCCGCCTTTCGGCCCTTCGTAGCGGATCACCACAACGTCGCCCGCGACCACTTTGCCGCCGAGGATCGCCTCAACCGCATCATCCTGGCTTTCGTAGACTTTAGCCGGGCCTTTAAAGGTGAGGATCTCTTTGTCCACGCCAGCCGTTTTTACGATGCAGCCATCTTCGGCCAGATTGCCGTAGAGCACCGCCAGGCCGCCATCCTGCGAGAAAGCGTGTTCACGCGTGCGGATACAGCCCTCCTGGCGATCGTTATCCAGCGTATCCCAGCGGCAATCCTGCGAGAAAGCCTGCGTCGTGCGAATGCCCGCCGGACCGGCGCGGAACATTTTTTTCACCGCCTCGTCCTGGGTCAGCATGATGTCGTACTGATCCAGCGTTTCGCGCAGATTCAGACCCAGCACGTTGCGCACGTCGGTATGCAGCAGACCAGCGCGATCCAGCTCGCCGAGAATGCCGATTACGCCACCGGCGCGGTGCACATCTTCCATATGGTATTTCTGCGTGCTCGGCGCGACTTTGCACAGATGCGGCACTTTGCGCGACAGACGATCGATGTCGGAGATATTGAAGTCGATGTCGCCTTCCTGCGCGGCGGCCAGCAGGTGCAGAACGGTGTTGGTAGAACCACCCATGGCGATATCAAGCGTCATGGCGTTTTCGAACGCGGCTTTGTTAGCGATATTGCGCGGCAGTACGCGCGCATCATCCTGCTCGTAATACTGTTTGGTCAGGTTAACGATGCGTTTGCCGGCATTGATAAAGAGATCTTTGCGGTCGGCGTGGGTCGCCAGCAGCGAGCCGTTACCCGGCTGCGACAGGCCCAGCGCTTCGGTCAGGCAGTTCATGGAGTTGGCGGTGAACATGCCGGAACAGGAGCCGCAGGTTGGGCAGGCGGAACGTTCAATCTGCTCGCTGTCGGCATCGCTGACGTTCGGGTTCGCGCCCTGAATCATCGCATCGACCAGATCGAGCTTGATGATTTTATCGGAAAGTTTGGTTTTCCCCGCTTCCATTGGGCCGCCGGAAACGAAGATGACCGGAATATTGAGGCGCAGCGACGCCATCAGCATCCCCGGCGTGATTTTGTCGCAGTTGGAGATGCAGACCATGGCGTCGGCGCAGTGCGCGTTAACCATATATTCCACTGAGTCGGCGATCAGCTCGCGCGACGGCAGCGAATAGAGCATGCCGCCATGGCCCATGGCGATACCGTCATCCACCGCAATGGTGTTGAACTCTTTAGCCACGCCGCCCGCCGCTTCAATCTGCTCGGCGACCAGCTTGCCGAGATCGCGCAGATGGACATGGCCCGGCACGAACTGGGTGAATGAGTTGACCACGGCGATAATCGGTTTGCCGAAGTCGGCGTCGGTCATTCCTGTCGCGCGCCACAAGGCGCGGGCACCCGCCATATTGCGGCCGTGAGTGGTAGTGGCGGAACGGTACTTAGGCATACTCTGTTTACTCCAGTCTGAAAAATGACGCGGGCACTGCTGCGCCCGCGTTACTGTCTTGTTATGCGTTAACCTGATCCAGCCAGCCGTATTTATCTTCGGTTTCGCCAGTAAACAGGCCGAAGAAGGCTTTCTGGATTTGGGTGGTCACCGGACCGCGTTTGCCCTCGCCCACCTGGATGCCGTCAACGCTGCGCACCGGCGTGATCTCCGCGGCGGTGCCGGACATAAAGATCTCGTCTGCCAGGTAAAGTGATTCGCGGGACAGCACCTGCTCGCGCACTTCGATACCCAGATCCTGCGCCAGCTTAATAATGGCGTCGCGCGTGATGCCCGGCAGTGCAGATGAGGTAAACGGCGGGGTAAACAGAATGCCGTCTTTCACTTCAAACAGGTTTTCGCCCGCGCCTTCAGAGATATAGCCGTTGGTGTCCAGCGCGATGCCTTCCTGATAACCGTGACGACGCGCTTCGCTGCCCACCAGCAGAGAAGAGAGATAGTTGCCGCCCGCTTTCGCTGCGGTCGGCAGGGTGTTCGGCGCAACGCGGTTCCATGAGGAGACCATCGCGTTGATGCCGTTCTCCAGCGCTTCGGCGCCCAGATACGCGCCCCACGGGAAGGCGGCGATGATGACGTCGGTGGTGTAGCCGTCTGGCGGGTTCACGCCCAGGCCGACGTCGCCGACAAAGGCCAGCGGACGGATATAGGCGCTTTTCAGATTATTGTCGCGCAGGACTTTACGGGTCGCTTCCATCAGCTCTTCTACGCTGTACTTCAGCGGGAAACGGTAAATTTTGGCTGAGTCGTGCAGACGCTGCATATGTTCACGGTGACGGAACACCACCGGGCCTTTGTGCGAGTCGTAGCAGCGCACGCCTTCAAACACAGAAGTACCATAGTGCAGCGCATGAGACATGACGCTGACCTTGGCGTCTTCCCACTTAACCATCTCCCCATTGAACCAAATAAAGTCTGCTTTCTTGGTACTCATTCTTATTTTCCTTTCACGAACAGGCGTGGATTTGTTGTGTTGCATGTTGTTGGATCTGGACGCAAGCGACATCCATCAGTTTGCTTAACTGCGAAGACAGTAAATCGACGGAGCGCTGACTGGCAACGGTCATTTCGATATTGATGTTTTCGCTGTTAGCCACTGCGCCCATATTCATGGCGCAGACCTGAAAACCGCGATGGCGGACGACGCGTAAAATGCGCTCCAATATTTCAGGGCGGAAGCGAGCTTCGATAGACAATTGGTGCTGGTTCATACGGTTTTCTCCATCATGTTTGCATTGCTGGCACCAGGCGGCACCAGTGGCCAGACGTTTTCATGCTCATCAATCGCAACATGCAGGAAGTAAGAACCTTCGCTGTTCAGCAGAGCATCAAGTGCGGCGTCGACCTCATCTTTACGGCTAATACGCTGGCCTGGGATATCAAACGCGCTGGCCAGCGTCAGAAAATCGGGATTGTCAGTGAGAATAGTTTCGCTATAGCGTCCGTCGAAAAAGAGCTGTTGCCACTGGCGCACCATGCCGAGGCGCTGGTTATCCAGCAGCAGAATTTTCACCGGCAATTTTTTACGTTTAATGGTGCCCAGTTCCTGAATATTCATCATGATGGAGCCGTCGCCGGTTACGCAGATCACGGTGTCATCGG
The DNA here is from genome assembly GCF_002431095.1 of Pantoea sp. UBA5923. Lineage (NCBI taxonomy): Bacteria > Pseudomonadati > Pseudomonadota > Gammaproteobacteria > Enterobacterales > Erwiniaceae > Pantoea > Pantoea sp. UBA5923. The sequence continues at coordinate 191,796 of NZ_DJDN01000027.1, forward strand.
GGCGGGCGACCTGGGCACCTACCGCAGCCGGCAGGCCGAAGCCCATAGTGCCGAGGCCGCTTGAGGTGATGAAATTCTCCGGCGCGCTGAAGTTCATATGCTGCGCGGCCCACATCTGATGCTGGCCAACGTCAGTGGTGATGACGGCGCTTTCCGGCTTGCGATCGGAGAGCTGCTTCAGCAGCAGCGGCGCATAGATCGCCTCGCCGGGATGGTCATAGGGCCAGCTGAACGCCGCTTTCATCGCCTTCACCTCTTCGCGCCAGGCCTCGATCTGCAACGGCATGCTCAGCGCGGGCAGCACCTGATTCAGATCGCCCTGCAGCGAGACGTGTGCGCGGCGCAGTTTATTCAGCTCGGCCGGGTCGATATCAATATGGATCACGCTGGCATGCGGCGCGAAGGTATCGAGCTTGCCGGTTACGCGGTCGTCAAAACGCGCCCCGACGGCAATCAGCAAATCGCAGGACTGAACCGCGAGATTCGCGGCCTTGGTGCCGTGCATGCCCAGCATGCCGAGGTAGACATCGCTTTCGCTGTCTGCGCTGCCGAGACCTTTCAGCGTGGCGACCATGGGAATGCCGGTCTCCTGCGCCATGGCGCGCAGCGCGGGAACGGCCTGCGCCATTCCAACGCCGCCGCCGATATAGAGCATTGGCTTGTGCGACCGCGCCATCAGCGCGCGCGCCTCTTCGATATGCTGCGGTGAATGCGAGGCTGGCTCTTCGACCTGCAGCAGATGCGGCGTCAGCTCACCGCTGGCAATTTGAATATCTTTAGGAATATCAACCAGTACCGGGCCAGGGCGGCCTGACTGAGCGATGGCGAACGCTTCCGCCATGACGGAAGGCAAATCATCCAGCGACTCAACCAGAAAGCTGTGTTTGGTGCAGGCCAGCGACAAGCCTAATACGTCGATCTCCTGAAAGGCGTCAGTGCCGATAAACGCCGAAGAAACTTGTCCGGTGATCGCGACTACCGGCACTGAATCCATCATCGCATCGGCCAGGCCAGTGATTAAATTGGTCGCGCCAGGGCCAGATGTGGCAATGCAGACGCCGGTTTTGCCGGTTGCGCGGGCATAGCCAATCGCCGCAACCACTGCGCCTTGTTCATGACGACACAGTAGGTGTTCCACGCCGCCATCGTAGAGCGCATCGTACACTGGCATGATGGCGCCGCCAGGATAGCCAAATACTGTGTCGACACCCTGCGCGCGTAAAGCCTGAACTACCCACTGTGCACCTGTCATGGTTATTCTCCTGTATCCTTAGGGGAACAACAGAATTTTATGCTACTGCTCATTGTTTGCTCCTCGGTAATTAGCTGATATTTACTCCGGTCAAAAAAAAACCCCCGGACCTTTCGGTGCGGGGGTTTTTCGAATTCCGGCCTTGATTTCTAAGCCTTTCTTCCTGCAAGCGCAGCCCCGCACGGTGGGTTAATAATCACCACCACGCTAATCACGACTAGGCTAATCACTTGTAGAAGGGCTTTCATCTGTTGTCTGTTTTTTCGTTTGTTCGAAGTAATACCTACAGAGTTATCACAGTTATGGGTTGGATGACAACTTTTTCCATCTGATTTTTTTATGCCTCCTAACGCGAGGATGAGATATCAGACTGTAATTAAAGCTTTATTTTTTGATTGATAAATATTCATCACGCCCGTGTCGCAACAGTTAAGCGTACGATTTGCAAAGCGGCTCCAGAAAAATTGCAGCGGGCCGGGAATCTGTCTGCTTTATTGCGGCACCTTTCGACAGATGAGCTATTCCGGCTCGTGACATCGCCCCAGCCGCGCCATAATCGCCGCCTTAAGGAGCGGTTATGACATTGTCCAGAATCTTTACCCGAGCGGCGATAGGCGTAGAAGCGCCGCAGGTTACTATCGAAGCGCATATCAGCAACGGATTGCCCGCGCTGACGCTGGTCGGGTTGCCCGAAACAACGGTGAAGGAGGCGCGCGAGCGGGTACGCAGCGCCATTATTAACAGCGGATTCAGTTTTCCCGCCAGGCGTATCACCATCAATCTGGCGCCGGCCGATCTGCCTAAAGAGGGCGGACGTTACGATCTGCCAATGGCGCTCGCTATTCTCGTGGCGTCTGAACAGCTTCCTGAAGCGAAACTGTCGCAACATGAGTTCGTGGGCGAACTTGCCCTCAACGGCGCGCTCTGCGGCGTTCAGGGCGCGATTCCAGCCGCGCTGGCGGCGATGCGGGCCGGACGGCGCCTTATCCTCTCTACAGAGAATGAGCAGGATGTCGGTCTGATAGAGCATGGCGATACGCTGGTTGCCGCTCATCTGCTGGAGATCTGTGCGTATCTGCAAAATCAGGCTGAACTCGCGTGCGCGCAGGCTCAACAAGAGGGCGCTCAACAGACTGCAGAAGACCTGAGCGATATCATTGGTCAGGAGCAAGGCCGTCGCGCGCTGGAGATTACGGCGGCTGGCGGGCACAACCTGCTGTTGATTGGGCCTCCCGGCACCGGCAAAACCATGCTGGCAACACGCCTGCCCGGTATTATGCCGCCGCTCAGCGACACAGAGGCGCTGGAGTGCGCCGCTATTGCCAGCCTGGTAGATAAGGTTACGTTACAGCGAGAGTGGCGTAAGCGGCCTTTTCGTTCGCCTCACCACAGCGCGTCTATCTATGCGCTGACTGGCGGCGGATCATTACCTCGCCCTGGCGAGATTTCGCTGGCGCATAACGGCGTGCTGTTTCTGGACGAGCTGCCGGAGTTTGACCGGCGAGCGCTGGACGCGCTGCGGGAACCCCTTGAGTCGGGCGAAATCGCTATTTCTCGCGCCCGAGCGAAAGTAACCTATCCGGCACGCTTTCAGCTCATCGCCGCAATGAATCCCAGCCCAACCGGACATTATCAGGGTCAGCATAACCGCTGCTCGCCGCAACAGGTGCTGCGTTACCTGAGCAAGCTCTCCGGTCCTTTTCTCGATCGCTTCGATCTATCAATTGAGGTTCCGCTGCTACCGGGCGGAATGCTGAGCAAACGCCCTGACGCTGGTGAAAGCTCAGCAAGCGTCGCCGAGCGCGTGATAAAGGCGCGTAGAGTGCAAATGGCGCGGGCAGGCAAGATCAATGCGCATATGAATAATGTCGATATCAGGATGTGGTGTGATATAGCCAGGGAAGATGCTGAGTGGCTGGAGGAGGTGCTTAACCAGTTAGGTTTATCCGTACGGGCGTGGCAGCGTATTTTAAAGGTGTCGCGTACGATTGCCGATCTGGCGGGTGAAGAGAGGATTTTACGTATTCACCTTCAGGAGGCGCTCGGTTATCGCACTATTGATCGGTTACTGATACATCTGCACCGCAGTCTGGAATAAAAATGGGGCTGATTGCCCCATTCCGCTTAGTCATCGCTGTCGCTGTAATCTTCAACCGTATCCATCTGCGGCTTGCCGCCAGAGAGCGTATGAAAACGCTTAGGACGCTTAATGCGGGCAGTGTATTTAGACCATACTCGCTCAGCTTCGGTTTGCGGCTCACGCAGACCACGACATACTTCTAAGAAGAGACGCTCTTCTTCAGTGATCGGCTCACGCTTTGCTAAATCGAGTTCATTAAAAGCAAAACCATGACGCTCCAGCAGTTGGGCTTCTTTAATGGTGAAATCACCATGCCGCGAGAAACCGCGCGGATAATGTTTGTTATCAAAGAAACGATTTGTGGTTGAGAAGCTTTCCGCCATCTTACACGCTCCTGATTCTCTTATGGCCGAGCTATTAATGGCGCGGAGTATTAGATAGGCTTGACAGAGTGTAAAACAAAACATTTAAATCTATACGACAAACATTTTTTGGGAGAAAGCTGTGGATACGGAATTACTTAAAACTTTCCTGGAAGTGAGCAGAACTCGCCATTTCGGGCGTGCTGCAGAAGCACTTTATCTCACACAGTCCGCCGTCAGCTTTCGCATCCGTCAGCTGGAAAATCAGCTGGGCGTTAACCTTTTTACCCGTCATCGCAATAACATACGGCTGACGTCGGCAGGAGAACGTCTTCTGCCCTATGCGGAAAGCCTGATGAGCACCTGGATGATGGCCAAGAAAGAGGTCTCGCATACGCAGCAGCATCATGAGCTGTCGATAGGTGCCAGCGCGTCGCTATGGGAGGCCTATCTGACGCCGTGGCTGCAGACCCTTTATGAGAACCGTGAGAGCCTGCATCTTGAGGCGCGCGTGGCGCAGCGGCACCTGCTGGTCAAGCAGCTGCACGAACGACAGCTGGATCTGCTGGTCACGACAGAAGCGCCTAAAATGGATGAGCTTACCAGCCAGCAGATCGGCCATATTTCGCTGGCGCTGTTTCGTGCGCGCAAAACAGAAAAGCGAGAAAAGTATGATTACATCAAGCTTGAATGGGGCGCGGACTTTCATCAGCATGAAAGCTACCTGTCGGGTGGCGACGATGTGCCGGTATTAACGACGACCTCAGCGCACGTTACGCGAGAGCTGCTGTACACCACGGGCGCATGTGCATTTTTGCCCGACTACTGGCATAGCCTGTATAGCGATCTGATGGTGATCCCTGATACGCCCGTTGCGGTGCGTCCTTTATACGCGGTATGGCTGCAGAACAGCGACCAGCAGGCGCATATTCGACAGCTGCTTAAGTTTCCAGTGCTGGCGCGCTAGGGCTTCAGGAAGGAATAGAGAGAAGAGGCTGATATTTTCGGCCTTTTTAATCTTTCTGCTGAATAAAAAGCAAAAAAAAAAATCCTTTGCCGAAGCAAAGGATTCTTATTTCTGGCAGGGGCGGAGGGACTCGAACCCCCAACACCCGGTTTTGGAGACCGGTGCTCTACCAATTGAACTACGCCCCTAAAGAGGGTGGCGGTGCGGACGGGACTCGAACCCGCGACCCCCGGCGTGACAGGCCGGTATTCTAACCGACTGAACTACCGCACCACCGAATACTGCTGCTACCAGCGGGGTCTCGCTGATAACCGGTGTCACCCTTTCGGGCAGATACCAATTTGGATGCCTGGCAGTTCC